>JAFYMV010000179.1 GCA_017548225.1 Bacteroidaceae bacterium
GCCGCGTCGACAGAAAATGTTAAGAACTAAACAGAAGTCAGATTTGATATTATTTAAGGAGGGGTAGGGGTAGACGCTATCGGTTGCCCTTATTGGACGGAGCTATACATGTCTGACAACTCTCACAGCAAATGAGTATATAAAATAAGGAGCCTCGACGAGATTGTATAGTTTTAAAAGCGCAACACGCTGATAATTATCGTGATAAGCTTAAAATTTGTATAGTTTTGGATGGTTTATGTACAGTTTTGAGTGGCTTTTTTCTTGGCATTAGTGAGAATATATTTGTAAACTTGTTTTTCCATTCGGTTTACATTACCTTTGCCACAGATATTAACATTGCATGATTCTTGAAATTACCAACGGCGAATTGGGAGAATTGGAGGATGAATCCCATGCATTGTATGAAAAAAATGAAAGGGAAGATTAAATTGATTAATGTGTATTGTCTTTTTTTACTAAAAAATAGGAAAGTAATCGTATGAAAATCTTGAAGTTGTTTTTATTGCTGTTGGCATTGCTCTTTGTGCTTTCTGCATGTGAAGAAGTGATTGATGATGGGTTTAAACCAACATCATATAATGTAAGTGGAAAGGTTGAAAAAGGTCCATTTGTTAGTGGCTCAGAGATAACTATCCAACCAATGGATGGACAAATGCAGCCTTTAGGGGTGATGTATACATCGACAATACAAGATCATTTGGGGAATTTTTCTTTCGGGATCAAACAATTTGAGTCCCCGCATGCAGTGCTTACGGCTAATGGCTACTTTTTCAATGAAGTAACAGGATTTTTGTCTTCGGGCACATTGTATCTCCGTGCTGTTGTAGATCTGACAAAAAGTGAAACGGTTAATGTCAATATAATTACTCATATAAAGTATCAACGCGTACTGAATCTTATTTCTCAAGGCAAATCTTATGATGAATCCAACAAACAGGCTCAAGAAGAGCTATTTGCTGAATTCGGTTTGCAGAAATATGCAAGTAAAGAAGCTTCATTATATTCAATATCTGAAGGAACGGATGAGTCTGCTGTGCTTATTGCAATATCTTCTTTGATACTTGTAGATCGCTCTGAAGCAGAAATGACGGAATATCTTGCCCAATTGTGTAAAGAGTTTGCAGATAGTGGAAAGTTTTCTGACAATACAAAGGAACAGATTAAATCTGATAGAGAAGAACTTAAAGCTCAAGATCGATTGTCTGAAATTAGCAATAATATACAAAGCCGCTACAATGATTTGGAGATTGAGATTAAGGTGAAGGAACTTATGTATTTCTTTGATTGGAATAATGATGGCATAGCAGGAAATGAGACCTTGAAAGAAGGGGAAAACATATCAATAGAAACTGATTCGCTCAAAATACCTTATACTGGCGGAAACTATACAATCAAGATTGAATCACCTGTCCCTGTGTATTTAGAAACGCCTTGGCTTGATATCACTCCTCCTACCTCAGTTATTATTCCCGAATCATTAGTAAACCTCTATCAATTCAGCACTTCTGCTGATGAAGGTATAACTTTAGAAAAAAGCATTAAGGATAATGTTTTGACCATCAATGTGTCGGAACTTAATTCGTATCGTTCAAAGTCTGCTTTCATACAACTCTACGACTGCATGGGTACGGTGCTTGATACAATCAATATAATACAGGACGCAAATCCGAATATTGCTCCTCCTCAATGCATAGGTTTGACAGAAAGTGGGAAAAGTGTTTTTGCCGGTATGGCTTTATCTTTGGCAAAAGCCTTTTCTAACTATAATGTCATAGAGCAATATTATCATTTCAATAAGCAATTTTTGGCAAATAATGATAAGCCCATAGGATTAGTTGATTATTATGTGTTGCCTTCAAATGGAAATATCGCGAGTGTCTGGGAAAGTTTTTATAAAGCAAATAGCGTAAATGAAACGATGCATTATTATGATGCCCTATCAGGAACCCTTTATCCTCAAATGTACGATGTGTTTAGCGCTATAATCTACTACTATATGGTTGTTGGTTGGGGGAATGTACCATATATGATTGGAAATGACTTTATTAACAATGGTATATGGAATCCCTCACGAGATAATCAAAATGATATATTGGATGATTTGACAGAGAAATTAATAATTGCAATATCGGCACTTGAAGAAAAGAAGAACGAATCCTTGATGGATATTGATAATCTTTTCTTCGTTTCTAAAGATGTGGCTCGCATACTTTTAGCTAATATATACATGTATCGTAAGCAACATGGCGAAGCTCTTGGTTTACTGCAAGCCGTTATAGAGAGTGGATTTTATTCATTGGACAACTCAATTTATAGTAATCCGGCCACAATTGATAGCCTTTTTAATGAGCGCACAAGCAGTGAACTCATTTTTGCATTCGATGCTAGCAGTGGTACTCGAACAGCAAAATCCGAAAGTATCGAGATACGCCAGGCTTTATTGGTGCCAATAATGACCTACACGGATGTTTTGCTTGCGTATGCTGAATGTCTGTACCATGCAGGAAATACTAGTGATGCGCAAAGTGTTTTAAATCAAGTCGTAGAGGCAAAGGGAATTAATGTTGCCGCTGGATTTTGGGAAGGAATAACAGATGCTCGTCGTCAATTACTTCTCTATTGTAATGGTAATTTTGCTTTCTATAAACGCAATGACATAGCAATAGAGGAACTAGCTATAGAAGAATTCCAATTATTATTCCCTATTCCAGAACGAGAAATAAATACCAATTTTAATATGACACAGAATCCAGGATATGATAATTTTTTTGATAAAAATTAGTGTTTTTTGCTCTACTATAATAGTTTTATCGTAAATTCGCCCCGATTTTTATAAACCTTAAACAATTAAATCTAAAGAAAATGAAGAAAAACAATGTTTTAGCTATTGCTTGCGCTCTTCTTCTCGGTATGTCGTCAGTGGCTCCGCTTTGTGCGCAGGATCGTGGTGAATGGTCTATGACCGTAGGTGCCGATGGCGTGAGCCATTATCTGTGGCGCGGATTGAATCTGGCGGGGCCCAGTATACAACCGTCGGTGTACTTTGACTATGCGAAAGGCGACTGGGCGGTGTGCATGGGCGTTTGGGGCTCGCAGACATTGCTCAACAATGAATATAATGAGTTGGACCTCTCGGTGGAGGCTACATGGCGAAATCTTACCTTGACGATTCTCGACTATGGTGATGACTACACCGTTCCCTGGCAGGAGGGCCACTACCTCGACTTTGGCTTGAGCTACACCTTGAGCGAGGATATCCCCGTAACCTTCTCATGGAACTCTATCATCAACCAGACCTTTGAGGGCTCAATGGATGGCGGCGGCTTTGACTGGCAGGCGGCCTTCCCCTCATACTTTGAGGTGGCCTACGACTTCTCGCTTTCGGCGGTAGACCTCTCTCTCGCCGTTGGTGGCATTCCCTTCGCATCGGAGTACTATGAGAGCGATGTGCCGGGTGTTTGCAACCTCAACCTCAGCGCTGGCCATGAATTTGAGTTTGAGCATGGTGGCACAATGCCCGTATCGGCACAGGTGATGTACAATCCCCTTCACAAAGCTGCATACTGGGGTGTAAGCGTAGGATACTATTTCTCGCTGGATTTCTAAAATAATTACAGGAGTTCAGAATACAGGAGTACAGGAGTTCAGACAATACCGCAATTACGCGAGAGCAAAGATTGCTTGCAAACTCTGCCGAGCACTGCGGTATCAACATAGTTAATAGTTTCGACTATGAATGGCAATAAGAAAAGTTGCGTGCAGACATTTGTCTAAACTCCTATACTCCTACACTCCGAAACTCCTAAGAAAATACTAATCATGAGTAAGCAACGCATCATACCCGCTACTGACCTGGCGGGCGTACTGAAAACTTTGTTGGACGAGATTACGCACGACCGTCTCTTTGTGCTGACCGATGAGCATACCGCTACCCTATGCTTGCCTCTATTGGCAGAGGTCGTGGGCGATGCTCATAGCATTGTCATCCCTGCCGGTGATGACAACAAGCATGTAGACTCGCTATGCCATGTGTGGAGCGAACTTTCGGCACATGGTGCTACACGCCACTCGCTGCTCATCAATGTGGGTGGAGGTATGGTAACTGACCTTGGAGGCTTTGCCGCTGCTACCTTCAAGCGTGGCATAGCTTGCATCAATGTGCCTACCACACTATTGGCAATGGTGGACGCTGCCGTAGGGGGTAAGACAGGCATCAACTTGCACTCGCTCAAGAATGAGGTGGGGGCGTTTTATCCCGCTGAAGCGGTGGTGGTGTCATCGCAGTTCCTGCATACGCTTGATATGCCCAACCTCGTATCGGGCTTTGCCGAGATGCTCAAGCATGGTCTCATCAGCACGGAGGAGCATTGGGCACAGCTCATGCGCTACGACTTGAATGCGCCCGACCTCAATGCATTGCAGCCCCTCATCATGGAGTCTATCCATACCAAAGAGCATATCGTAGAGCAAGACCCTACGGAAAAGAATATCCGCAAGGCGCTCAACCTGGGCCATACGCTGGGCCATGCCTTCGAGACACTGGCCATGCGACGCGGCGCGCCTTGCCTGCATGGCTATGCTGTAGCGTGGGGACTGATAGGCGAACTCTACCTCTCTCATGTGCGCGAGGGTTTCCCTATAGACAAGTTGCGTCAGACTGTTGCCTTCATCAAGGAGGTGTATGGCACTTTTGATTTCACTTGCAAGGACTATGAGGAACTCTATGCCCTCATGCAGCACGACAAGAAGAATGTGGGCGCAACAATCAACTTTACCCTGCTCGGTGGCATTGGCGATATCCGCATCAATCGCACCGCCACGAAGGAGGAGATATTCGAGATGCTCGACTTTGTAAGAGAATGCTGATGCCGCGCTAACTGCCGCGCTATTCATCACTAACTATCGTGCCACGCCTCGCTAACTACCGTTGTGATCATCACAAGTTAGCGAGGTGTAGCTCTTTTTTAGTCTGTTGTGTGGAAATTTGATTGCTTGTTACTAAAAGCAATAGCCCAATCGGATGCTAAAGCTCAAGGCGATATTGTCGCTTTGGGTGCCGAAAACATTCCATAGGGCAAAGCCGTGGTGGTAGCCTGTCTCGGCTGGAGTGCCGAAGGCGGGACCTGCACCTGCCCATGCATCGATGAGAAAACGCCCGTAATGGGTCTGATAGCCTGCAGTGGCAAGTAGGGTGCTCATGCGGGCCAGCGTACGCTCACCGGTAAGGCTCTGGTTGTAGTTGTAGGTAGAGTAGATGAACTCGGGGCGGAGGTAGAGACCCTTGAGTCCGCCACCCTCGTTGCCGCTGATGAAGAACTTATGACCGTAGCGCAGGGTGTAGCCGAGAGGCTGGTTGCCAAACTTATCGAAGCCGGCACCAATGACGCTGGCGCAGAGCTCGCCTGTCTGATGATGACCGAGCACACGCTCATACGACAGCTTGGTGCTGCCCGTAATCCATGACAGGAAGGTTACCTTTACGGCGTTGTTATACTCGGTGGCGCTACCCATGAGGGGAGTGATGAGGCAGAGAGAGAGTAGGAGAGACTTGATTGCTTTCATATGGGTTGTGTTATTTTCCGTGGCACAAAAGTACGAAAACTTTGGCAAAAATAGCGACGAAATAGGAAATTATCCCTAACTTTGTACTATGTACGATCTTGCGACACGCGACATACAGTATCTGCAGGGGGTAGGTCCGCAAAGGGCGGCTCTCTTGGCAAAGGAGTTGGGCATCAGTTCCATGCACGACTTGTTGTATAACTTCCCCTACAAGTATGTCGACCGTAGTCGCCTCTACTACATCCACGAGATTGACGGCAACATGCCTTACATACAGCTCAAGGGTAAGATTCTGCGCTACGAAACCAATGGTACGGGACGCAAGATGAGGCTTGTGGCTCACTTCTCGGATGGTACGGGAGTGATAGACCTTGTGTGGTTTAATGGAGCCAAGTTTATCCCCAAGAACTACCCTGTGGGGGTGGAGTATATCGTGTTTGGCAAGCCTACGATGTTTGGCGACCGCATCAATGTGGCGCACCCCGATATAGATAAGGCTTCGGAGTTGTCGCTCTCGTCAATGGGATTGCAACCCTACTACAATACTACCGAGCGCATGAAGCGTAGCGGTCTCAACAGCAATGCATTGCAAAAGCTTGAGTCCAACCTCTTTGATCTGCTCGAGCGTACGCCAGTAGCCGAGACCATGCCCGAGTCTTTCGTGCGTGAGCATCACCTGATGCCGTTGAGCGAGGCGCTATATGCTATACATTTTCCCAAAGACCCAGAGGAGCTGCGCCGTGCCCAGTACCGACTGAAATTTGAGGAGTTGTTCTATGTGCAGTTGAGCATCCTGCGCTATAGCAAGGACCGCCGCCGCAAGTGTCGCGGACTTTGCTTTACGAAGGTGGGCGAACTGTTCAATGAGTTTTATACCACGAAACTACCCTTTGAACTCACCGGAGCGCAGAAGCGGGTCATCCGCGAGATGCGACACGATATGAACAGTGGGCGTCAGATGAATAGACTCCTGCAAGGTGATGTGGGTAGCGGCAAGACACTGGTAGCTCTGATGACCTCGCTCATCGCTATCGGCAATGGCTACCAGGCTTGTATCATGGCACCGACGGAGATACTTGCCGAGCAGCACTGTGCCACGCTGACCAAGCTGCTCGACGGACTGCCTGTGCGGGTGGCTCTGCTCACGGGTAGTGTCAAGGGCAAGAAACGAAAAGAGATACTCGATGGGCTCATTACGGGAGACATACATCTGCTCGTAGCCACACATGCCGTGCTTGAAGATACGGTGCAGTTTGCGGCATTGGGCTTTGTGGTCATTGACGAGCAGCACCGCTTTGGCGTAGCGCAGCGTGCCAAGCTATGGTCAAAGAACGACTTTGCCCCTCATGTGTTGGTGATGACGGCTACGCCCATCCCGCGCACTTTGGCTATGACGCTCTATGGCGATCTTGATGTGAGTGTTATTGATGAGCTCCCTCCAGGCCGTAAGCCCATACAGACCATACACCAGTATGGCAATCGCCAGGCGCAGCTCTATCAGTTTATGGCCGGACAAATAGCACAGGGACGCCAGGTGTATGTGGTGTATCCGCTCATCAAGGAGAGCGAGAAGATAGACCTCAAGAATCTCGAGGAGGGGTATGCGCAGATATGTGAGGCTTTCCCCCACTGCTCGGTGAGCATGGTGCATGGCAAGATGAAGCCTGCCGAGAAGGATGCCGAGATGCAGCGCTTCCTCCATCGCGAGACACAGATCATGGTGGCGACAACGGTGATCGAGGTGGGCGTGAATGTGCCCAATGCCTCGGTGATGGTCATTGAGAATGCCGAACGCTTCGGGCTGTCGCAGCTGCATCAGCTACGCGGTAGGGTGGGGCGTGGTGCCGACCAGTCGTACTGTATACTGGTAACTTCGGTAAAGCTAACCGAAGAGAGCAAGAAACGCCTTGAAATCATGGTGCGCACTAATGATGGCTTTGAAATAGCCGAGGCTGACCTCAAGTTGCGCGGCCCTGGTGATCTTGAGGGTACGCAGCAGAGTGGTATCGCTTTTGACTTGAAGATTGCCAATATCGCCCGCGACGGACAGCTCTTGGGTTATGTTCGAGACATTGCCGAGCGCATCACCGATGAGGATCCCGATGGCACACGCCCCGAGAACGCTCTCTTCTGGCAACAACTAGAACGCTTGCGCAAAACCAATGTGAACTGGTCGCTGATATCATGATTCTAGTTAGGAGTGCAGGAGTTAGGAGTGTAGACAATACCGCAATTACGCAAGAGCAAAGATTGCCTGCAAGCTCTGCCAATCATCGCGGTATCAACGCAGTTAAATGTTTCATCGCTGATTGACCGTTCGCGGAGTTCCCATCTAGTATGTCATCCTGAGTGAAACGAAGGATTTTGCAGTGTCTCACGATAAGTCTTCAAGGGCCCTGCACGGGATGCTTCTCTTTGTGCAGCATGACACTTATCGCGGATTTCTGTTAAAGATCGCTCATCTGTGTTTTGTATTATTGCTCAATCGAGATGACATAACCAGCACAAAAAACGAAATAATCGCCCTTGCTCTGCAAGTAAATGGGTATTATCTTCAATAAATAAAAAAAAAGCAGTAATTTCGCACCCGATTTCTGGCGCCCTTGTAGTTCAATGGATAGAACGCGCCCCTCCTAAGGGTGAGATATGAGTTCGATTCTCATCGGGGGTACTGGAAAGTTGAACCGACGACAAACCGAGAGCAATCAAGTTTACTTGAATTGCCGAGGTGCGAAGGCATTGACAGTTGACTGTCGTCTGTCGACTGTTGACAAACAATAAAGAAAATACCTAATTTCACAAACTATAAATTAAAACACATGTTTACCAATTTTCCCGGTTCACATTTGGTAGAGGACTACCAGAAGTGGAAAAAAGCAAAGAAGGAAGCAGGAGTTAATAATCCTTTGGCAAAGACCTTCAAGTTATTGTTTGTCATCGCAGTGACACTTACCCTTTGGTTGCTCCCCACCACCGCATTCGGTATTGAGGGACTCACTGTAGTAGAGCAGCGCGTTATCGGTGTATTCGTATTCGCAACACTGATGTGGGTGCTTGAGGCTATCCCCGCATGGAGCACTTCGCTCATCGTGGTTGGATTGCTCCTGTTCATGACATCAGACAGTGCATTCAAGGTGCTTAACACAGGTTATACTCCCGCAGAGTTGGGTACTGTGCTCAAGTATCAGGACATCCTCCACTGCTTTGCTGACCCCATCATCATGCTCTTCATCGGTGGTTTCATGCTCGCTATTGCTGCCACCAAGTATGGTCTTGATGCTAAGATTGCCAAGGTGTTGCTCAAGCCCTTCGGTAACCAATCACGCTTCGTGATGCTCGGCTTCATCGTGGTTACAGGTCTTTTCTCTGCCTTCATCAGCAACACTGCTACTGCAGCCATGATGCTTGCTTTCTTGGCTCCCGTATTGAAGGCGCTCCCCGCTGACGGTAAGGGTAAGATTGGTCTCGCCCTCTCTATCCCCGTAGCTGCTAACATCGGTGGTATGGCTACTCCTATCGGTACCCCTCCTAACGGTATCGTATTGAAGTATCTCGAGCCTATGGGTCTCGGTATGGGCTTCGGTGAGTGGATTGCTTTCATGGGTCCCATCACTGTAGCGTTGCTCCTCATCTCATGGTGGATTTTGCTCAAGCTCTTCCCCTTCAAGCAGAAGACTATCGAGCTTGATATCCCCGATAACTCACAGAAGGGCTGGCGCACTACTTTGGTGTACATCACCTTCTTTGCAACCATCGTGATGTGGTTGTTCGATAAGAATCTCGGCCTCAAGACCAACGCTGTAGCGATGTTCCCCGTAGCAGTATTCTGTGCTACAGGTATCATCACCAAGCGCGACCTTGAGCAGATCAGCTGGTCAGTGCTCTGGATGGTTGCCGGTGGTTTTGCACTCGGTGTTGCCCTCAACAAGTCTGGTTTGGCTCAGCATATGATTGATGCTATTCCCTTCGGCTCATGGTCACCGCTGCTCGTTATCATCGGTTCAGGTATCCTCTGCTACGCTATGGCAAACTTCATCTCACACACTGCTACCGCAGCGCTTCTTGTGCCCATCCTTGCAGTAGTTGGTGAGAGCATGTCAACTGCTTTGGGTCCCGTAGGTGGTGTGGCTACCTTGCTCGTAGGTGTGGCTATCGCTTCATCTGTAGGTATGGTACTTCCCATCAGTACTCCTCCCAACGCATTGGCTTATGCTACTGGTCTCATCCAGCAGAAGGATATGGTTAAGGTAGGTCTCATCGTTGGTATCGTGAGCTTGCTGCTCGGCTACGGCGTACTCATCGTATTGGGTACTAACGGCCTGCTCTAATCATTGTTTCTGATAGAGTAATAAAGATTATAAAGCGAGGAGCTGTCCCCCACAGGGCAGC
>JAFYMV010000180.1 GCA_017548225.1 Bacteroidaceae bacterium
CGGTGTGGTAACCATCTCGGCAGTCGAAGGCTACAGTGCTGATGTAACTGGCAGCGTGAAGCGCCTCAGCGCTGAGGTATCGTGCGATGTATATGCCAAGGACGAGGCTGCCCTCTGCTACAACGGCACATGGCGCATCGAGGAGGTAACCGACTACACCCAGTGGCTACAGGGCTTGGTAGACAAGTGCCGCATCATCGCCCTCACCGCTCGTCCCGGCGAAGTGAACCAGCCTACAGAGGAGGCTCTCACCTTCCTTGCTGACGAGGTTACCAATCCCGCTGCCGACGCTCTTGAGGAGGGCAGTGTTACCAAGGAGCAGTACGATGCCTACATGGCCAAGTACCTGCAGTTTCAGCAGATGGAGCGCACAGGCTTTGCACAGAGCCTCGACGAAGGGTACTACTACCACCTGCGCAATGTATGGTTTGACAAGTATGCCGCCTACAATAGCAGCAGCAAGACTGTAGTGTACCATGCAAGCAAGGGCAATGGCAGCAACTACCTGTGGCGCGTGGTGAAGAATTCAGATGGTACCGTATACCTTATTAATAAGGCTACAGGCACAGCTGCTCGCCCTACAGCAGAGGTTGTGGATAACGCTATCCAGCTGGGCGAAGAGTATGCATGGACACTCGAGGAGCGTACCAATGATGGTAAGACGGGTATCTGCATTATCAATGCTACAGGCGATTTTAGCTGGTATATCAATCCCGATGTGTGGTCAAATGTCATCTTCAAGCCTACGAATTGGGGCGCCAGTACATGGGAATTCCAAAAGAGCAGCATTGAAGTTTCTGATGATAACACCCCCTCTGTGGCACCTCAAGCGGGCATTTTTCCCAAGCCCCAGCAGGAGACATGGACTACTGAGAAAGCTTTTGACAATACTGTAGCCTACAACCTCGTAGGCGCTGCCACCGCTGATGCTGATGCGGTAGCCTTGTTGCAAAAGCATTTTACCACTACAGGGGGCACCATCACCCTCACCATCGGTGAGCGTGGCGATGATGCCGTAGCGGCTTATGAGGACCTTATCCCCGCAAAGGCTGAGGGTTACTATCTCAACGTATCGAAGGATGGCGTAGTTATCGCAGGTAACGATGCTTCAGGTACCTACTATGGCGTACAGACCTACCTGCAGGTGGCTGCTCAGCCCGAAGTGAAGGCAGTGACCGTCAAGGACTGGCCTGCTGTGGGCGACCGCGGACTGGTGGAGGGCTACTATGGTAACCCCTATAGCGATGCCGACCGCAAGAGCTTGCTCGAGTTCTTCGGACGTGCCAAGATGAACATCTATATCTATGGTCCTAAAGACGACCCCTACCATCGCGACAACTGGCGTGAAGAGTATCCTGCCGATAAGGCCGAGGTGATTAGCGGACTCGCTGCTGCTGCTGCGCAGCACAAGGTGCGCTTCGTATGGGCTATGCACCCGGGTCTTGACATCCAGTGGACTGAAGAGGACAAGGCTGCCTCGTTGGCTAAGCTGGAGAAGATGTATGACCTCGGCGTACGCGCCTTTGCCATCTTCTTCGACGATATCGAGGGTACGGAGCAGCGCAAGGGCGACAAGCAGGCTGAGTACCTCAACTTCCTCAACGAGGAGTTTGTGAAGAAGCACGACGATGTGGCTCCCATCATCATGTGTCCTACCCATTATTGCAAGAGCTATACAGGTGGTAATAACTCCTACCTCGAAGCGTTGGGAGCCACACTCGCTTCTGAGACACATGTGATGTGGACCGGTAGTAGCGTAGTCGACATGATTGATATGAACGACCTCAACTATGTGAACCCCCTTATCCAGCGCAATGCTTATATCTGGCTCAACTACCCCGTAACTGACTATTGCCGCGACCATATCCTTATGGGTCCCACCTTCGGTAATGGACTTGACATCGCCGACCATGTGGGTGGCTTCGTGTCTAACCCCATGGAGTATGCTGAGGCTTCTAAGGTATCGCTCTATAGCATCGGTGACTACTGTTGGAACATGGAGGCCTACGATGCAGATGCCTCATGGGAGAGCGCACTCAGCTACCTCATGCCCGAAGAAACCGATGAGTTCCGTCTCTTCTGCGAGAACAACGTTGACCTTGGCGACAATGTGCATGGCTTGCGCCGCACGAACGAGTCGCCCCGCTTTGTAGAAGCTAAGGCAGACTTTGATAACCTCATGGCACAGGGTAATACCGCTGCTGCCACTGCAGCCTTGAGCGAACATTTTACCCTCATGGCAGAAGCTGCTACTAAGCTCATGGAAAGCACCTATAACCCCGCACTCACCGTGGAAATCACTCCCTGGTGTGAGGTGATGAACTATATCGCCCTCAAGGGTCTCGAACTGATGGACATGTACGAAGCTTTGGAGGCTGCAAACGTGGCTACAGAAGCAGAACTTGAGAGTCATCTCGAATCTTTCGTAGAGAGCTACCTCGCCTACAAGGAGTATGATGCGGCACAAGATGCTATACGCTCACGCGACTTCGAGGGTTCTATCCGTGTGGCTCGCCCCGCAGTAGGTAGCTACCATATCACTCCCTTCCTCAAAAGCAAACTCGATGCGCTCGTAGTAGAGTATAAGAACCGCTTCGACTACCGCCTAGAGGAGTTCCCCGGACAGGAGGTTGCTAAAGGCGACTATTTTATCATGTATGATGGCAAGTACCTCACCAACCAATCAGGCTCAGCACCTACGTTCCTCGCGACTCGCGACGATGTGCAGCCCCAGCGTCAGGAGTGGCGTATCTCTGTAGATCCTGATACAAAACGCTACAAGATTGTCAGCCGTCAGGATGAACGCTACCTCAACGAGAAGGGTGAGTTTACCGTAAGTGATGAAACAAACCCCTACGATGCTGCATGGCACACCTATTATATATTACGCCTAGCTAATGGTAAGTATTGCATCCAGAATGCAGGTAGTGCTGGCTCTAAGTTCTGGACCGTTTCGGATTCACGCGTGGCACAGGGAAACAACTCTTTGGAACCCGATAAATTCATCTTCGACCTTGTTCCTATCAATGGCGAAGCTCCTCAAGCTCCCATCGCGGTAACCCGCGATGTGTACTACATCATGAGCGGGGATCGCTACCTCACCAATACCAATGTGGGTGGCAATGGTGGTACTCCCGAATTTAAGGCTGTAACTACACCGGGCGATGCCCAGGAGTGGCGCTTCACCATGGACCCCGATGGCAAGAATCACTATCTGATAACCAGCAAAGCTGATGGACGCTATATCAATGAACAAGGTGTATTCGGAGAGAACGATTACTATGCTGATTGGAACACCTACCTCATCCTCACCATGGACGGGATGTGCTCTGTACAGATTACTCAAACAGCAGCCAATAAACTTAATGAAGATTTTTGGAACATTAAGAACGACCGCCTCGAATTGGATGGTACTCTGAACCGCTCATCAAGCTATGTCATCAAGATTGTAGCAAAGGGTGAGGTGACTGGTCCCGACCCCGAACTTGGCGTGTTGAAGCAATACACCGTTAACGGCGTTATTGACGGACCTAACCATACCGCATTGCCCGACAAAGTTAATCTGCCTTTGCATCCTTTGAAGGTCGTGTTGCGTGGTGCTCCGGGCTACGCAGCCAATGGACTTACCGTACGCTACGGACACAACCTCGATGGTGACCAGTACGATGCCGAGGGCAATCAGCAATGGAACGAGGAGTATGTTGCTGCTGAGAACGGTGCAGTTACCATCCCTGGCACCATGACCGAAGGAGATATCAATCTCTATGCTGACTTTGAGCGTGAGGAAGATACCGAGTGGAGACTCGTGTTCAGTGATGAGTTCAATGCCGAGGACTACTCACAACCCGTAGATGATAAGTGGATGCGCTGTCAGCGATATGGCGCTACATGGAACCGCTGGCTCAGCGATAGCGAGGAGGTTATCTACCTCGAAGGTGGCGACCTCGTGGCTCGCGCTATCCCCAATCCTGACAAGGAAAATGACCCCGTAGACATGATTACGGGTGGCATCAAGAGCATGGGTCGCTTTGGCTTTACCTATGGTTATGTAGAGGCTCGCATCTTCAACAACTTGTGGGTGGGTAACTTCCCCGCCTTCTGGATGATGCCTGAAGACCAAACTGCAGGCTGGCCCGATTGCGGTGAGATTGACATTTGGGAGGTTATCGATACCCAGAATAAATCATACCACACCATCCACAGCAATTGGAGCTACGACTTGGGTAAGACGAACGAGCCGAAGTCAAGCTTCAATACCAACTGCTCTTATGATCGCTACCACACATTTGGTTTGGAGTGGGATGCTACTACACTCATCTGGTACCTTGATGGTAAGGAGGTAGGTCGCTATGCCAAGTCAACCAATCAGTCGCACCTCGACCAGGGTCAGTGGCCCTTCGACAAGCATTTCCACCTTATCCTCAACCAGAGCGTGGGTAATGGTGCTTGGGCTGCCAATGCCGATATCACACACACCTACGAGACTCGCTTCGACTGGGTACGCGTATATCAGAAGGTAGGTATGGAGAATACCGATGGTACTGTTGGCCCCACCACGATGATAGACCAAGAGGAGATGGCTCCTGAAACTCCCGCCATCTATACCTTGCAGGGCGTACGCGTCAATGGCTCGGTAGAAAACCTCCCCAAAGGACTCTACATCGTGGGCAACAAGAAAGTATTGGTAAAGTAAAGATTTGATATCTCTGTCATCTAGAGCAAGGCAAAATGCCTCCGAAAAGGGCTTTGCCTTGCTTAAGGTGACAAAATCATTAATAGCATGAAAAGACTCAAGTATTCTATCGTAGCACTCCTCGCAGTGCTGTGTCAGCCGCTCTTCGCAGCAAGTAGCGTCAACCTCACTCCTGTACCTAAGTCAATGACTGTAGGGGAGGGTACACTGACACTTCCCAGCTCGTTCACCATTCTTGTCGATGGCCCCGATAGCCTTGCAGCCGAAGCTGAGTGCTTCGCTGCACACATGGAGCAGGTGGCGGGAATGGATATTGAGGTCGTGAGCAAGGGGGGCAGCCCGCTCATCACCGTACAGCATAAGACGGGCAGTGATGCGCTCGCAGCTGAAGGCTATACGCTGAAGATTACCTCTACGGGAGTAACCATTGGTGCTACTACCTCTGCGGGTTGCTTCTATGCCTTCCAGACAATCAAGAAACTGCTCCCGGCGAATGTGATGGCTGGCGTAGCGGACAAGAAGGTGACCAGCTACTCGCTCCCCGTAGTGGATATTGCCGATGAGCCTCGCTTTGCTTATCGCGGATTCATGCTCGATGTGAGCCGCCACTTCTTTGAGATGGACGAGCTCAAGCGCATGATTGATGTGATGGCATACTACAAGATGAACCGCTTCCATTGGCACCTTACCGATGACCAGGGCTGGCGTATCGAAATCAAGAAATACCCCAAGCTCACTACAGTGGGTAGCGTGCGCAACAACTCTTATCAGTACGATTTTAACTATGGTGGATACCATACCAATGAGCCTTATGGTCCCTACTTCTATACACAGGAGGAGGCGCGCGAACTCGTGGCTTATGCTCGTGAACGCCACATCGAAATCGTGCCTGAGGTGGAGTTCCCCGGTCATGCGTGTGCTGCTGTAGCGGCATACCCCGAGTTTAGCTGCTGGCCTAACGGCTCGCACAGCGTGCAGGTGAGTGGCGGTATCTTCTCTGATGTGCTTAATGTTGCCAATCCTGGTGCTGTGCGCTTTGCCAAGGATGTATTGGACGAAATCGTAGATATCTTCCCTTACGAGCAGATTCATATCGGTGGTGATGAGTGCCCCACATCGGCTTGGCAAAACAATGCCGAGTGCCAAGCGTTGATGCAGGAGAAGGAGTTTAGCAACATCCGTGAGTTGCAGTCGTACTTCGTACGCCAGCTCTCTGATCACCTCACCTCTAAAGAGGGCGATGAGCGCCGTACTGTTATCATGTGGAACGAGAGCCTCTCGGCTGCGGGTACCAATGTAGAACTGATTGAGGGTACTGGCGGCACAATGATGTGCTGGGAGCCGAGCAACACCTATCCGACTGCTCTGAAAGCGGCCAAGATGGGTATGAAGTCTATTATCACTCCCCAAACAGCTTACTATATCAACCGTAAGCATTGTAACGACCCGGGTGAGCCTCAAGTAGCTGGTCATGGTGGCGACAACCTCCAAGCGGTATATAATCATAAGCCTATACCAGATGATGTACCTGCTGAATTGCATCCCTACTACTATGGTATTCAGGCTACCTTCTGGACCGAGCATGTGGGCGATAACCTCTTGCTCGAGTACCTTTCGTTGCCGCGTCTTATTGCCGTGGCCGAGTCGGCTTGGTCGCCCCAGGAGAAGAAGAATTTTGACGATTTCTGCCACCGCGTAGCTGCTGATACGGCATTGCTCAACTATAATGATTACACCTATGCGCGTTACTACATAGAGGATGTGGATGGTGATGATGATACTATGGTGCTTCCCACACTATCTACCGATGCAAAAAAAACTTGGTACCGCATCGTAACAGCTAATACTGCAGATGCTAATCGTGCTGATAAATGTATTGAGTTGGTGCGCGAGGGCTCTCCAATCATCGGCACAGGCAATGCGCAAGTTAATCGTTTGTGGAGTGCTACTGTAGTTGAAGAGGGTGATGCCGCTTATGACTATCAGCAATGGGCACTCATGGAAGACTCCAACGAGCCGGGTAGCTATGCTCTCGTGAACAAGGCATACCCAAATGGCTCGGTGAAGCCTACACCTACTGCAAACAATAACACTGCTCGCTGGGAGTATGACACTGAGAAGCGTCACTATGGCTTTGTGCTCGGTGATAAGGTGTATGGAAAGAATGGCGATTACTATCAATATAGCATACGCAGCAAGCAGAGTGCAGAGGGTATGTATATGAATATGGCTGCTGGCGGACAGCAGTACTCTATTAACCTTTGGAACAATCCTTCGGATGGTAATTCGGGTATCTGGATATTCAAGCCCATCGCTGTTCCTACTCAAGATGAAGAGCCTGTTGAGGTGGAATATCCCGAAAAGGGCAGCTTTGTGCAGATTGTCAATGCTGTAGAGAAGTTCGCCTCATGGACTCTTGCCGATGAGGGCACTGCAAACCTTATGGCTCGCAGCGCTACCTATGCAGCCGATGTATGGGAGATTGCCTCTTCGGAAGTTACCGCATCAGGGCAGCAGCTCACCTTGCGCAATGTGGCTACGGGCCGTTATGTGCAGGGTAATGGGCATCCCCTCACTTTGGGAGATACTCCTACTACCTATACCAATACCTACAATGCAGCTACAGGAGACTACACGCTCTCGGTAGGAGGCAATGCGCTTTTCCCCATGCCCGAGCGTTCTACGAATATGCCCAACACGATTAATGTTGGTGGTATTCGTCCGCAGGGCAATGCATGGAACTTCGTTCCCGCATACCTTATCACCTATAAATGTTACGATGAGGCTGAAAATCTGATTGCTACCTATTACCAAGCAGCGAAGGCTGGTGCCAAATATGACTATGCAGCGCCAGAGATTCCTTATCACGAGGTGCTTCGCTATAACTCTGATGCTACAAGCATCGAGGCGGTCAATGCTCACGCTACCGTAGAGGTGGTGTATCGCCGTAATAGCTATGCCGTTACCTTGCGTCTTGAGGAGCAGCGTGGTGGACTCATTGATATCGTAGAACATGCCGTTCCCATGGGCGAAAGCTTTGCAGTAAATGTTCCCGAGATTCCCTATTTTACCTATGTAGGTGATGAGGTAGCTGCCTTTACTCCGACAGAGGATACTACCATCACGCTTACCTATAGTACCGAAGGCTATCTTGGCTTCAAGGCTGTGGGAGATCTCTGCACTACTCCGAAGGCTGGTAACACCTATCTTATCTACAATGCCAAGAATGAAACCTCGCGTAGCGGATTCTTCTCTGTGGCAGGTATTGGACAGAATATCACCACTACCAATGGAGTGCAGCAGGGCAATATGACCTATATATGGCAGTTGCAGGCTTCAGGCAATGGCTACAAGGTGGCCAATGCTTTCGAGGGCTATATCCCTGAACTCCTCAGAGGAAAAAAGATTGCAGCTAGTGAAACGGGTGATGTGTTTACCTTTACCTTGAATGCCGATGGCACCTCTTTTGCGGTTAAAGGTACTAACAATCTCTATTGGAATGGTAATGCCGATAATACCTTTACCGGTTGGGATGACGGTCATCCCATCCAGCTCTACACCTATACGGTAGAGCCCTACTATTGCCTCACCATCACTTGTGTTGATGAAGCGGGTACTGAATTGCAAACTATTGAGCGCTACCTTAAGGCGGGCGATTCATATACACTCATCGAGCCCGTCATAGCGGGGTATACACTTAGAGCAATTGAAGGTGATACTGAAGAGTTCGGCAACATCAGCCGCCACTTTGGATTGCAGTTGACATACGCAAAAGATGTAGATACCGACATACAGCGCCAGCATGGTGTAAAAGAACAGGGAAAGGCTTATCGCCTCAATGGAACACCTGTGGAGGTACCTGCTGAAAATGAAATTTATATCCTTGATGGCAAAAAAATAATTAAACGATAAACTGATATGATGAAAAAACTATTGATTTCGCTTACTGCGCTTGTATTGCCAGTTTTAGCGATGGCTCAAAATCCCCCTCTGATGGGATGGAGCTCATGGAACACCTATGGCTACCAAATCAACGACGAGGTGCTAAAGTCACAGGCCGATGCGATGGTAGACCTCGGATTCTTCGAGTGTGGATATAACCATATCAACATTGACGATGGCTTCTTCGGTGGTCGTGATGAGTCAGGCAAATTGCTCATACACCCCGAACGCTTTCCTAATGGATTGCGCCCGTTGGTAGATTATATTCATGGTAAGGGCCTTAGAGCGGGTATCTACTCTGATGCGGGTCGCAATACTTGTGCGTCGTATTGGGGTGATCCAAAAGATGAGATTGGTAGAGGCGTAGGTCTCTATGGTCACGATGCAGAGGATTTCGATTTGTACTTCAATGAACTCAACTTCGACTTTATCAAGATTGACTATTGTGGTGCCGATGCCGGCAACAATGACGAAGGTCTTGACCTTGATGTGGAGCAGCGCTACACGGAGATTGCTGCAGCTATTGAGGCTGTTAAGGAGAAGACTGGTCGCACCGATATCACTTGGAATGTTTGCCGCTGGGCGTTCCCCGGTACATGGGTGTGCGATATGGTAGACTCATGGCGTACGACTGAAGATATCTATCTTGGCTGGGAGTCAATAAAGAGCATCATCGGTCAGAGTCTCTACCTCTCTGCTTATGTTAGTCCGGGTCACTATAATGACATGGATATGCTTGAGGTGGGTCGCGGACTTACCGAAGAGGAGGATAAGACTCACTTTGGCATGTGGTGTATGATGAGCTCACCCCTGCTCATTGGTTGCGATATGCGCGACATCAAGGGTAATGCTCTCGAACTGATGCAGAATAAGGAGCTCATCGCACTCGACCAAGACCCGCTCAGCTTGCAGGCTTATGTGGTGAAGCGCGAGAACGGTGGTTATGTATTGGTTAAGGATGTGGAAGAGATGTATGCTACCAAGCGTGCCATCGCTTTCTACAACCCCACCGATGCTGCCATCTCTATGAG
>JAFYMV010000181.1 GCA_017548225.1 Bacteroidaceae bacterium
AGCCAATTTGAGGCCGTTACATACAACGATGGCCCCTCGCTGGTGATAGCAGGTGCCGGCTCGGGTAAGACTCGTGTGCTCACCTACAAGGTAGCACACCTCATGGAGTTAGGCTTGGAGCCCTGGCGTATATTGGCACTCACCTTTACAAACAAGGCCGCGCGCGAGATGCGCGAGCGTATAGGTAAGAGGGTGGGGGAGCATCGTGCACGCTATCTGTGGATGGGCACCTTCCATAGTATGTTCCTGCGCATATTGCGTACCGAGTCCGAGCATATCGGTTTTGCACCCAACTTTACGATCTACGATCAGACAGATTCAAAAAGTCTGCTCAAGACCATCATTAAGGAGATGCAGTTCGATGATAAGGTATACAAACCCAATGTCATACAGACTCGTATCTCCAATGCCAAAAACCGCTTGATGACTGCGCAGATGTATGCAGCCGATGCTATTGCCGTGGCCGATGACCGTCAGGCCAAGGTACCCGACACGCGAGACATCTACCTGCGCTACCAAGAGCGTTGCCGCCAGGCAGGAGCGATGGACTTTGACGATATCTTGCTCTATACCTACATGTTGTTTCAGAATCATCCCGAAGTGTTGGCGCGTTATGCTTCGCAGTTTGCCTATGTACTGGTCGATGAGTATCAAGACACCAACTATGCGCAGCACAGCATCGTATGGCAGCTCACCAAAGAGCATCAGCGCATATGCGTGGTAGGCGACGATGCGCAGAGCATCTACTCATTCCGCGGTGCCAATATTGATAACATACTCGGGTTTACCCGTCAGTATGCTGGTGCCCGTATCTTCAAGCTCGAGGAAAACTACCGTTCCACACAGATGATTGTGGGTGCGGCCAATAGCCTTATCGAGAAGAACCGCGACCAGATACGCAAGGAGGTCTTCTCGCGTCAAGATGTAGGCACTCCGCTCCAAGTCATCGAAGCCTACTCCGATGTTGAGGAGGGCGAGCTCATAGCTCGTCGCATAGCCTCGCTGAGGCGTGGTGAGGGTCTTGACTACAACCACTTTGCCATCCTTTACCGCACCAATGCCCAGTCGCGTATCTTCGAGGAAGCCCTACGCAAGAATGGTATGCCCTACCGCATCTATGGTGGCCTGTCGTTCTATCAGCGCAAAGAGGTCAAGGATGTCATCGCATATTTCCGTATGGCGGTCAATCCGCACGATGAGGAGGCCTTCAAGCGTGTTATCAACTACCCAGCGCGCGGTATTGGTGATACTACATTAGGTAAGATTATGTCCTCGGCATCTGATCATGGAGTGAGCTTGTGGACGGTAATAGGAGACCCTTCAGCCTATGGACTTACAGTGAATAAAGGCACATTGAGCAAGTTGACCTCGTTCTATAACCTTGTAAGTCGATTTATTGAGCAAGCAGACCTGATTGATGCCTATGAGATGGGACGCCTGGTAGTGCAAGAGAGTGGTATCATGGCCGACCTCATGCAAGACCGCACGGTAGAGGGCATTAGTCGTCAAGAGAATGTGCAGGAGCTTATGGACGGTATGCACGACTTTCTTCGCTCGCGCCAAGAGGAGGGTGAAGAGGCTGTGATGCTCACCGACTTCCTCAGCGATGTAGCCCTTCTGACTGATCAGGATAATACCGAAGATGATGATACCGCCAAAGTAACCCTTATGACCGTGCATGCCGCCAAGGGATTGGAGTTTGATACGGTGTTTATTGTAGGTATGGAGGAGCAGCTCTTTCCCTCCATGATGGCCTACGATAGCGCCCGTCAGATGGAAGAGGAGCGTCGTCTGCTCTATGTAGCCATTACCCGTGCCGAGAAGCGCTGTCTGCTCTCGTATGCCAAGAGTCGTTTCCGCTTTGGTAAGGTAGAGTATGGTATGCCTAGCCGTTTCTTGAAAGATATTGATCATGGATATATGGAGATGCCCAATAAAGGTGCTTCGCCCTTTTCGTCTGGGCACACCCAATGGGGAGCATCAGAGCCGCCGCGATTCATGAGTACGCGCACAACCCCCTCTATGCGTAGCCACCAAAGCACTTCAAAGCCACAAAGCTCTCCAAGTACTTCGGGTATTTCGCGTACATCCGTTCCTCCCAAGAAGACAGTTGTCGTTGAGGCCCCCTCTTCGCCCCGTCGTTTGGTTCCTCCTACTACCGTGCAGGGAGCCAGTCGTGTAGCCCAGCTCACTCCTGGTCAGTTCATCGAGCACGAACGCTTCGGGGTAGGCGAGGTGCTTAAGGTAGAGGGCGTGGGTGAGAACACCAAAGCCACCATCCGCTTCAAGAATGCTGGTGAAAAACAACTCCTTCTCAAGTTTGCCCGTTTCAGAGTGCTAGGATAAACTCCTTGGATATTATAGATGTATATATAGATAATATAGCAGTTTACCCAAAGGTTTCTGTCATCCTGAGCAACGCGAAGGATCTCGCGCTGGGACTATGCAGGAGACTCTACGAGATTTTTCACTGCGTTCAAGATGACAAACATCGCGGTATTCGTATTATGGGTAAACTGCTATATTATTTCCTATTTTTTTGTCAATGTGTATGATATAAAAAAGAAAACCGACAACATTGTTGTCGGTTTCTCTCGATGTACACCCTCAGGGACTCGAACCCTGGACCCATTGATTAAGAGTCAATTGCTCTACCAACTGAGCTAAGAGTGCATCTGTTTCTCAATTGCGATGCAAA
>JAFYMV010000182.1 GCA_017548225.1 Bacteroidaceae bacterium
AGCTGGTAGCTATGCGCCTTGGCGCTACGCTCATTGATTACTCCACCGATGTACTGGGTGATCACTTTCGGGTTCTTCACGATGTTCATAAGTTTGCTCATAGTCTTTTGTGTTTTATTCGTTAATGATTACTAGTTGATGAATCCGGTGCAAAGGTACTACACCCACAGCTCCTCGCAATGACTTTACAAGGCTTGTAAATGTAGACTGCTTATTACTCAAAGTATATCGGACACCGCAAATTGTTCTTGTGGATACGATAGATGAGAATGTTCTTGGGGTATCGGCCCAACAGGAAAAGCGTCACCGGGCATAGCCAAATTTCACCATCAATACCACCTTTATAGAACGCGCCTCCCGTGAGCGTCGCCTCTGACTGCTTCAGCTGCATGCCGCAATAATAGTTTGCCTCCTCGTCGCTGGCAATCTTGAAGCTCACCTCTATCCGTTCATCGCCACGCGAATAGTACTCGAGCAGCTTGGCCGCCCCACCCACCATCATCGTGTGCTCAAAGAGCTCCTTAGGGAATCCTGGCACTTCGCAGTACCACTTGCGACCCACCTTTACAAAAGACACATGGTGTATTCCATTACTCCCACACCTGCGCAGTGCCGCTTTCGCCAACACCCCCACTGCCTTGACATAAGCCAAAGCCAACTTACATGCACACACACCTTCCTTGAACAAATCTTTCAATTTACTCATAACAAAAACAAAAATTAAAAAGTGAATAGAAAACAGAGAATCCTAACAGATCCTTATCGCTCCGACCGTGAACGATGGTGCAAAATTATATCCGATTTTTGAATTGACAAAACGCGCTGACATTCAACAACTTGAGAGCGCTTGCATATTTGAAAAATATTTTGTATGGCAAAAAAATAAGCCAAGTCTAACGAGTCGACTTGGCTTAATTATCATTTCATTTTTCGTCTATTTCCCCTTGCTAAGCAATGCTATGGCCTCGTTCCTCATGTAAGGCACATCCACGACATAGGGCCTACCATTGTCGGGGTGGAAGATACCCAACTTGCCGCCTGACACATGGATGCCATAGTTCTTCTCCAGGATGTAGCGATATATGCTGAGCTGGAGGGCATAGTGCCAATAGGTCGTATCGGGCACATGCGCTATCGGATTGAAAGCATGTTTGCCCCAACGGTTGGTAGTCTCGGGAGTACCACACGAAAGGATCTTATTGCTGCGTTTCCAGTCAAATATGGTAAACACCCCATCACGAAGGTTAAGGAAGTCGAGCGTACCCGCTACCCCACTCTCCTCGTCATAGATAGTCCACTCGGTGCGGTAGGGAGTGAGATGATACCGCTCGGTAAACTGCTCAAAGAGACGGTATGTATCATCGCTATCGTTGGGCAAGCCCAGGTAGTAGCGTTCAATCTTGGCATGCATCATCGTACCCAGATCGCGAGCCTCTGCTCCCTTACGATCCCACAAGGCCTTCAACGCCTCGGGAGTCATACCCATGCTCGGAGCCTTCTTGGCAGCCCAATAGTCGGCATCAAACTGCTCGAAACACTCGCCGATGAGTGTCGTCACAGACTTGAGCACCTTGCCGTTTACCGTATAGGTATGACTCACCTCCTCGAACTGGATATGCGCGTCTCTGTCGTGTCGGTTTGCTTGATTATAATTCATATGTTGATTCATTAAAGTCAATAAAGCCAATAATTAAGGCCAATCAGCCAAGTTATACTTTGCCTCTACCGCCTGCTCTATTCTGTCGGGCAATGCAGGGAAGAAGTCGAGCGAGGTGATGCGCTCCACTTCATCAATGGAGTTCACATACTTGTCGCGCTTGTAGTTGCCCGCCTCGTTCTTGTAGATAAATCCTATGGCACGCGGACGCCCGCTCTCCATACCCGTCAATACCACCTTGAAGAAGGCATCGGGCACGCGTATCTTATGCTTCTGTCCTATATATCCATATTTAGGAGTCTTGTACAGGATGGGGCCGCACACGATGTATACAGGCTCCACGGCAGCCCATCTACGGCACGCCTCCTCCAGCTCCTTCCAGTCACCGCGATTCAAGTTATGGTGTTGGGGGCAGATGTTTGTCATGTAGAAGCTCTGGTCCATCGCCCTCCAGTGCCAGCGGTTATCGCCAGCTGGGCACATGTGACCTCTATCCCAACCACTACCCTTATACTCATCCGTCGTGATAGCACGGCGCTCATCGATGTCAGGGTCAGGCAAGAACTTATCACTGCGGCTCTCACGCTCAATGAGCTTCTCGGCATTCAGCTCCCACGCCACCCAGTTGGGAATATTCGTCTTCGGGTTAAACGACACCGTGTAGCCCATACGCTCAAGGTACACCTCCGGCATAGTGCTACTGGTCACAGGAATCTCATACCTCCCCGCCACCGGCTTACTGCTTCCGCATGCAACGATTATCAGCAGCAATGCTGCGATAGGCAATAATATTCTTTTGATTCTCATCTAATGAATTAATAATAAGATTTGGGTTGTTGTGGCTTCATGTTCTGGAGTTGTTCTACAAGTTTTTTCTTGAACTCCTGACTATCAAACTGTTTCTTTAATTTTTCCTCCTCAGACATCTGTTTATTTATGCTGGAAGTAATCTGTTCAGCCATCTCTTCTATCGAGTTAAGGATTTCAACACATACATATACATTATATATTCCTGATTTATCCATGTAAATATCCGCATGAATAACCCGAACATTGGTAATGTACTGCTCTAATGAAAAATTATTGGTTCTTATAGTCTGTACATCTTCAACTTTAGAAGGCAATTTACTCATAGCAGAATCAACCGCTGTTTGAATCATAAATGCTAAATTAGCACGGGCATCGGTTTGAGCAGAAAGAAGAGCCATTTGTTTATTAATAGAAGACATACTTCCACCCCAAGCACGACGCCCAGGAGCTTCCGCTTGCATTTGTACACTCCGCAAAGAATCAATAACAATTCCATTATTAGCTACGCTGCCCTTTGAACTTCTGCAGCCGACAAAAAGCATCGCAATAGATGCCAACACGATAAAACCTATTTTTTTCATATTACAATTATAAATTAAAGTTATTCACACAACAAAAATAGATATTCCAGCTTAAGACTTTTTGAAAGTAGAAGTCTTCTTTTCAAATTCCTTCAGCATTTCCTCCTCAAACTTTTGCACATCAAACATTATTGGGGCATATTCCTCCTCTATCAATTGTTTTTCCAGGTCAGAGGTGATAGTCCCATTCTGCTTTATCTTCTTAAGCTGCTTCTCTAGTCTTTCTTTGAAGTTCAGATAATCAAAACGCATCTTCAACTTCTCTTCATCAGATAGCTGTTCATTTATGCTAGCGGTTATAGATTCCGCTATTTCCTCTATTGAGCTACGGCATTCTATACATTGAAAACAAATACGATATTGATCAGTATAGTGAATATGAGTAGAGATATTATCCACATTAGCAGCAATCTTCCTAATCGCTGATTCACTAATGTTTTCCTTTCCAAAAGCTTTGCAATACCTTTGACCAGCGCGTCCCATGGCCGCATCCACGGCAGATTGAAGCATATAGATATAGTTAACACGAGCATTAGCTCTCGCATTAATATCATCTTCACCCTTACCCCATGCACGACGCCCAGGAGCTTCAGCTTGCAACTGAACACTGCGTACAGACTTAAGGTCGATTTCATCATTCGTCACATCCACCTCTGAGTTTCCGCAACCTACCATAAATACCGCGAGAGATGCCAATACGACAAGGCCAAAACGTTTCATTTCTTTATCTCATTTTTTTCGCCGACCCCCATAACGAAAGTTCTACATTATAATACAAGGTATAGGAGTCATTGCCAGTCATTCACATGCAGCAAACACCTTTCTGCGAAGGTACTAATTTTTTCTAAAAATCACGTACAAAGAGCAGAAAAACTCAAAAAGCATTACAAAGTAAGCGTTTTTTCCAGGTTTGGTATTAGCCATAATACCCACCATCGTAAATCGACAAAATCGTCAAATCAAAAGTATCTATCCCCCCTGTAGAAAATATCATCCCTTCACGAAAGAGATATTGTATCATCATGACACTAACTACGCTAACGATTGAGGCATACCTCGATACCTAGCGAGGTATACCACAGTAGTTAGCGAGGTATACCGCAGTAGTTAGCGGGCAAAAGCCTCCTCCTATTAGTCTTATTACTACAAAATGAGAGCACTACCGTCAAGACAGAAGTCACAGTCTACCTTCAATACTTTGCCATACGCCCCTTTTCTGTTTCGGGGCGTTCATGTCAAAGTATTGAAGCAGAGCGAATGTTTATTTTCTTTAGTTTTTTGTTTCTTTTAAGGTATGAACTGGAGAGCAAGGCGCAAGCCGAGGCAGTTGAGCCTGTTGTCAGGAGAGTTGTAGCTGCGGTTAGCCAAACGACAGTACCTCGCGCTGTTGCTCCAACTACCCCCACGAAGCACGCGGCTAGAGCCAGATGAAGGACCAGTGGGATTAGTCTGGGCGGAAGAGGAGTAGTAATCATGGTCATACCAATCAGAACACCATTCGTAGACATTACCACTCATATCATAGATACCGAGTTCATTGGGCTGCTTAGTTTTAACGGCATGAGTCTTGCTTGATGAATTAGAAGTGTACCACGCCACATCACCAATGGTGTTGCTACCGCTATACTTATAGCCTTTGCTTGACTTACCTCCACGAGCGGCATACTCCCACTCAGCTTCGGTGGGAAGGCGGAAGTTTTCACCGGTCAGTTGATTCAGTTTCTTGATGAAGGTTTGGCAATCGTTCCAGCTTACCTGCTCTACGGGGCATTGCAAGTCGCCCTTAAAGTTTGAAGGATTAGTACCCATCACCGCTTGCCAAAGCGCTTGAGTCACCTCGGTCTCACCGATAGAGTAATTGTTTAAAGTCACCTTATGCGCAGGCTTCTCATCACTCTTGGCATCACTACCCTGCTCGCTGGTAGCTCCCATCGTAAAGGTACCTCCCTCGACATCAACCATCGTAAACGACACGCCATTGACGGTATAGGTCTTCTTGTCACCATTGGCAAAAGCCGGGGCCTTGGGTTTCTCCATCGAATAGTTTTCTTCCATGTTTTTTTCACTATCAACCACCGACAGGACGAGGCGCAAGCCGAGGTTGTCGTTCCTGAAGTCGGGAGAGATGTAGCTGCGGTTAGCCACACGACACGACCTCGCGCTGCGGTACCAACTGCCCCCACGAAGCACTCGGCTAGAGCCAGATGAAGGACCAGTGGGATTAGTTTGGGCAGAAGAAGAATAATTGCCATACCAATCAGAACACCATTCCCTTACATTACCACTCATATCATAGATGCCGAGTTCATTGGGTTGCTTAGTTTTAACGGCATGAGTCTTGCTTGATGAATTAGAAGTGTACCACGCCACATCACCAATGGTGTTGCTACCGCTATACTTATAGCCTTTGCTTGACTTACCTCCACGAGCGGCATACTCCCACTCAGCCTCGGTGGGCAAGCGAAAGTTCTCACCCGTCAACTGATTCAGTTTCTTGATGAAGGTTTGGCAATCGTTCCAGTTTACCTGCTCTACGGGGCGTTGCAAGTCGCCGGTATAGTACGATGGATTGCTACCCATCACCGCTTGCCATAACTCTTGGGTAACCTCCGTTTCACCGATAGAGTAATTGTTTAAGGTTACCTTATGTGCCGGTTTCTCATCACTATCGGCATCACTGCCCTGCTCGCTGGTAGCTCCCATCGTAAAGGTGCCTCCCTCGACATCGACCATCGTAAATGACACGCCCTTGACGGTGTAGGTCTTCTTGGCACCATTGGCAAAAGCCGGGGCCTTGGGTTTCTCGACCTCCAAGGTAGCCGTTAAGGTATTGTCTGCATTTTCTTTCAAGGCCACAGTTTTCTCGTAGGGCTCATAGCCAGTCTTCTTAAGCGTCACCTTGTGTGAACCTACAAGCAGATTATCAAGTATCAAAGGTGTTTGTCCTACCTCTACCCCATCGACAAGTACGGTAGCACGAGAGGGCGAGGAACTGATATCCAACACTCCATAGATAGGTGTAGGAGATGAGAGTTGGATAGTGCGGTCAGTTAAATCGGTAATGGTAATTACATCTGACATGGTGCGGTACGAGGGGCGCTTCACCTCTACGGTGTATTCGCCAAGTTCAAGATTAAGAGTACACTGACCCTTACCACGCTGTCGGCCATCAATCCAAATCTCACTCTCAGCATCGGTGGTCAAGGTGATATTGGCAAAGTTGGGCACAAGCGCTACATTGAGTGTAGTGGTGTTATTATCTGCAACTATAACCGACTGCTCATAGGGTTTGTAGAGAGGCTTGAGCACCTTTACTTGATATGTACCGCTCTTGACGGCATCGCTCTTTAATGGCAATTGGCCGATATGCTTATTATCCAGATACACCTGTGCACCATGATGCTCGCTGCTACCTTTGATATCAATCCACCCGAAGTTGGGGCGGAGTGAGATATTCTTCTCTACTTTACCCGCCGAAGATACGGTGAGCTTACCCGCTTCGGTGTGATAGTCGGCACACGATACGCGGTAGTCATAGGTGCCATAGGACATTGACTTCTCAGCATAGCCGTCGACCACCTCAAGGGGCATACCATCCAGTTCCACAATAGCATTGGCGGGAGTAACATTGAACATCACATACTGCTTGCCGGCAG
>JAFYMV010000183.1 GCA_017548225.1 Bacteroidaceae bacterium
AGAGTCCTATGGCCTTTCATGTCTTTGCTCGTGCTATAAAGGTGATGTATCGCATCGGTGCGGCGCTGGAGCTCAAGCGTCTTGGCTATAAATTTGAGGAGGTGAAGCTTCCTCCCCACTTTGGCTCCTTGCCCGAGTGCTGATGTATGGATGCGATGGTGCGATAATGCGAATTGCGCATTAAGATAATAAGAGGCAGTCTTGATAGGCTGCCTCTTTTAGTTCTTGGCTATGAACTGTGGGTGTTTAGTTGTGGGCTGTTTCTAAATATTCTAGAGCCCTAGGGACTAGAGGTTCTATATCGGCTGGATAGGGTAAGGGCAGGGACGGTCATGGCTCGCGGCTTATTGTTCGTTGCTCATAGTTGATTATTCAAAGCCATGGCTTACCTCTCGAAGCTATATAAAATAAAAAGAGATGAACTATGTTCATCTCTTTGCTTTGAGTGACTCCAATAGGATTCAAACCTATAACCTTTTGATCCGTAGTCAAATGCTCTATTCAGTTGAGCTATGGAGCCGTTGTTTTTCTCAATTGCGATGCAAAGGTACTGCCTTTTTTTGAAACTGCAAAATGTATCAATGATTTTTTTAATAAAAACATGCATTTTTCTTCTTTTCTCACTTTTTTAAAAAAAAATCGGGCTTTTCTTGCCCTGAAATGGGGCTTATTGCTCTATGAAGCGGTTGTTTTGCATGTACCAACCTAACGATATACCTATGCTGACCTCGCGTGGGGCTGAACTGTTGTGGTTAAGGTATGCGCTGACCACGAAGGTGGAGAATCGGCCCACGACGGATAGCTCCTCGATGTGCGATAGGGTAGAGAGTGGTTTTCCGTATTGTGCCTTTCCGGTCTCGGTAGGTATGATGGGGTAGAGCGGCACGAAGGCATAGGCCTCGAAGCGTAGCTGCAGGTAGGGGGCAAGCATATAGATGGGCTTGACACCTGCTGCAAGGTATTGGTTGGCGCGGAAGGTGGGGTTGTAGGTAAAGAGCATGCTTGGCGTAGGGGCGAAGGTGCCTGCCTGAAGCATGGTGGCGGTGTAGTTTTGTGCAAGGTTGCGCGATGAGTAGTAGCCTTCGGCATAGGTGCCCAGGATGAAACGGTCATTGATGGGCAGGTAGCGCTGGTCCTTGATATTCAGCTGCAGCCACGAGATGTCCTCCTCTAAAGTCTCTCCACGCACTAGTGTGTCGGGCACATAAGTGTTGTTGCCGGTGAATATCTGTGCCAATATCTGTTGCGATACGCCCTTTGTGGCATACTGGGGGGTATTGAGCGAGTTGCGCTTGAAGAGTACCGAGCCGCCAAGCAAGTGGTATATGTTGGTGTCGTAGGCGGGGCTGTTCAGGTCGATAGCGCTGTTTTGTATGTAGCTGTCGGTGAGCTTGCCGTAGCCGATGCCAAACTCGGCTTTGTGCTGCGTCATGAAGGGGAGGGCGAGCTTTACCTTGCTGAAGCTCTCGGTTTGCTTGCTGAGCGCAGGGGTGGCATTGTCTTCCGAGAATAGGAAGCTCTGCTTGAAATGATTCAGTGTAGAGTGTGCGCCAATCACGCGGAGCGAGGTGGGTATCTTGGCCGAGAGGTTTACGCGCCCCATCAGCTGGATGTTGTTGTACATACGGCCAAACTGTCCGTCGAGCAGGATTTCGGTAGAGTGGCGCCCGATGTGGTTGTAGTTGAGTCCGTAGTAGATTTGGTTGATGCTGTTGGTTGACAGTCCGCCTCCGAATGCTAGGGCGAAATTGTCCTTCATGTCCACCTCGAGGTGCAGGTCGTAGGTCTTGGTCTTCGGGTTGTATGTGGCGGTGGGGAAGATCTCCTTGATGGCATTCTCTGACATCAATCTGAAATAGGCCCGCTTGAAGTCCTTGAATCGCACATAGCGATGTCCGGCAGGGCGTATCTCATTCATGATATACTGGCGCTGCTTGTCGGTGCTTCCGCTGATGGTGATGTTCTTGAAGATGACTTCGGGGAGTGTTTGCTTATATGCCTCGCGGCGTTTGTTGACTTCTGCCAGCGGTACGCTGCGCGGGATGTTTCTCTTGATGGAGTCTATCAGTTGCAGTGTGGTGGTGTACCCCAAGTCGAAGAGGTATTGTGCCTTGTCAAAGTCGAGCAGTCCCACCTCGTTGTCTAGGTCAAAGCTCATGAGTATGCCATTCGTGTCGGGCAGTTCATAGTTGCTCGCCTGCATGATGAGTGTCTCCACCTGGGCGGCAATGTTGTCAGCAGCGGCTTGTCCACGGTTGGTCGACACCACACTGCCGATGATATAGTCGGGGGCGAAGTCGCTCTTCATCACATTGGCCGGAAAGTTGTTGTATATGCCACCATCGTAAGCCAGCACACCATTTATCTTGATGGGGCGGAACACGAGCGGGAAGGTCATCGAGGCTCGTACGGAGTTGCCCAAGTCGCCTTGTGCAAATATGATTTCCTTCTTGTTGTACACATCGGCGGCCACGCATCGGAAGGGCACGAACAGGCTGTCGAAGTTCTCCTTGCAGGCCGCAGTGGCCTGTATGCATAGCTCCAGTATCTTGATGTTCATGTGTACGGGATCGATGAGGCTGATGGGCAGGGCTTGCACTTCGGCTTTCGATTCGTCCCATGTTGCTCTTATGGAGTAGAGTTCGGGGGTGGGCTCGTTCTGCTTGATGTAGTAGGTGTTGTCCTTATCTACCTCTCCGGAGTAGCATTGCTTGAACTCCTTTGACTCAATCAGCTCGAGCATCTCTTGCGGAGTATATCCCATAGCATATAGTCCGCCGATGATGGCGCCGATAGAGGTTCCGGTGATGTAGTCGATGGGGATGTCGTTCTCCTCGAGCGCCTGTATGATGCCGATGTGGGTGATACCTTTGGCACCGCCACCGCTCAAGACAAGTCCCACCGACTGTGCATTGAGTGCACCGATGAGCAGTACAAGAGAGAGTATCAGACTGATGAGCCTTCGCATGGTACCAAGTTTAATTCTGCTAATTTAGCGATTGTTTTTCATCCGCAATAATTATTTCGCATAAAAAATGAGGAGGCGAGGTGTTTTTCTCCTCGTCCTCCTCTTTTTATTGATATTATGGGAGATGATATGGGGCAGATAGCGCCTGTCATTTCCTCTTTTCATAGCGGGAGCCGGCTCTCTACGACATCCCAGTTGACGATGTTCCATAGCCCGTTGTAGTGGGCAGCCTTGTCGAAGGCGTAGTCAAGGTACCAGCTGTGCTCCCAGCAGTCAATACCGAATAGGGGTATCAATCCGTGTCGCCAGGGGTTGCCGCCACCTATCTCCTTGACGATTTGCAGTCGCCCCTCCATGTCTACGGCCAGCCACACCCATCCGCTGCCGAAGACGCTCATGGCAGCTTCTGTCATCTGCTTCTTGAATATATCCATGCTGCCGAAATGGTAGTTGATGGCATTCAGTAGGCGTCGGCCAGGAGTTTTGTATTGTGACTCGGGAACGAACTGCTCAAAGTACAGTCGGTGATTCATGATCTGTCCCGCATTGTTGAATATGGGTCCATCGGCAGCCTGCTGCACCACCTCTTCTACCAAGAGGCCCTCATACTCGCTGTCCTTTATCAGCTTGTTCAGGTTGTTTACATAGGCGGCAAAGTGTTTCCCGTGATGGTTTAGGATAGTTTCTTTACTGATGTACGGCTCCAGTCCGTCAGCAGGGTAGGGTAGTACGGGCAGCGTGTAGGCTGCTATCTTCATTGTAGTCATAAGGATTAGAGATATAAGGGTTGTATACATATGCAATGCTCTTTTGCTTTCTATAACCCCGCATGGGGGCATTTGTTCACCTTCCAACTAATAATATAAGTTAAAGTTTGGCAGCAGTTTACAAATTCTTAAAGTTTTAGTTGTAGGAATGAAAACAAATATTTTCCTTTGCGGCATAAATCAACTAAAGTTTTAAGAATAATGAAAAAGAACAAGGAACTTACCCGTGCTGAACTACAGATAATGAACATCTTGTGGGACTTGAAAAAGGCTACGGTCAATGAAGTGCTGGAGCGGTTTCCCGAGCCCAAGCCTGCCTACAACACTGTGCTCACCTTTTTGCGTATACTACGCGAGAAAGGGTATGTAGCCAGTGAGGCCATTGGTAAGCAGCATCGCTTCTACCCTTTGGTGCAACATGCTGAATATAGTAGTCGATTTCTTCAGGGTGTAAAGGATACGCTCTTTCGTGGATCGGCAACTGATCTCGTCAATTTTTTTGTCAAGGAAGAAAATCTTTCGATTGAGGAGATAGATGAACTTATTTCGGTGTTGAGGAGTGAAAGTCATCTCCATGCCAAGAAAGGGTGATTGGGGCTTTTTTGATATCTGAACAACTATAATAATTTATTGATTCGTTTATTCCCTGCCTGCAAATCGGGTGGAGTAGAGAAAACTTCTTAAAAGTCCTTATTATGTATCTCTTCCTTATTTATATATTAAAGTCTTCTTTCTGCCTGGCAGTGTTTTACTTGTTTTACAAGCTGCTGTGTAGTCGCGATGCACTGCATCGATTCAATCGCTGGCTGCTACTTTCTATATTTGTCTTATCGGCGGTACTTCCATCTATGTATATTGACTTTGGCGTAGCAAGTCAGGTTTCATATGTAGTAGTTGACGAACTGGTTATGAACATTGAATCAATGGAAATCGTGCCCGATGTGGCTGTAAATAGTGAGTCCACTTCTACCTTGTGGCAACAAATTCCATGGAGTTCCATACTTATTGGATTTTACTTTATTGGTCTTGCTGTGTGTGTGGCTCGTTTTGCACTTTCGCTCCTTTCTATTGCCCGACTCATCAAGAACAGCGAGCGATGCAAGATGCCTGGCGGCGTTATCCTTGTTACCCATAATAAAGCTTATGGTCCCTTTTCGTGGATGCGCTATATCATCGTATCTGCAGACGACCTCCGCGAAAGTCGTGATATGATACTTGCTCATGAGCGTGCTCATATCCATCTGCATCACTCGTGGGATTTGCTTTTTGCCCAATTGTGTGTCACTGTGCAATGGTTTAACCCTACCGCATGGCTGCTGAAGCGTGAGCTCGAAGCCATACATGAATACGAAGCCGATAGCTATACTTTACGACAAGGCTTTGATGCGCGCCAATACCAACTTTGCTTGTTTGAAGCAGCTACTGGAGTGAAGTTCAATACGATTACCAATAATTTTAATAATTGTTCCACAAAAAATCGAATAACTATGATGAAACGAAAAACCAGCCCGTGGGCACGCATGAAAGCTCTGCTCGTGCTTCCCGTAGCATTCGCTGCCGTAGTCGTAATCTCTTGTACCTCGCCGAAGGAGAAATCTTATCCTATACGAATAGGGAAGAACGATGTGAAGGAATACAGCATCAGCGACTTTGGACAACACCCTGCAGTAATGATTACTTACGAGCATAGCAATAAAGCTATTAGAAAAAGAAGTCAAACGGTGACGATGCAGGGTAACTATTCCTCTCATGGCCTCGCAGCTTTCCTCAATGGTGGCGACGAAAGAATAGAGTTCTTGGCAGGATGTAATGTGACTGAAGCCGACATCGACTCGGTGCGTATCTTCTTTCCTGGCGAGACAGAGCTCTGTGGCAATATTGGTGACAATGGCGTGTTGGTAATCTACTTGAATAGATATATTAAAGGACTTCAAAGCTACAAGGAAGATAAGCGCCTACTAGCATCAAATATCCAAATAGGCGATGAAGGAGGGAATACCCCATTACTTGTCATTGTGTTGTCAGATGGTACGGAGATTTTTACCATCCAAAATGAGGGGATTGATATTTTCAATGAGAACAACAATGCTTTTCTTGCACATTTTAACCTTAACGGACAGGATATTGATGAAATCGATGTGGTGCAACCTGGAGAGGCTAAAGATGCATATGGGAATCATGGTGTCAATGGTGCAGTAAAACTCTATGTCAAGCATAAAAGCAGACAAGACATCATTGAGTCCTTACGAAGATTAACTGGCAATGAGACTCCTATCAGGGTACAAATAAAGGTCCCTTCTGAAGCTCAAAGTGGTATCGCTGAAGTGCAAGCAGTTGGATATAATTCTGCATCAAAGAGCGAAGAGCAGGGTGAGGTCTTCCAAGTTGTAGAAAAACAACCCGAGTTTCCTGGTGGCATAGAAGCGCTGATGAAATATCTGAAAGAAAATGTCAAGTATCCCCAAGAAGCTCTAGATAGGGGTGCGCAGGGGCGTGTTATCGTAGGGTTTATTGTAGAGAAAGATGGCAGCATCGTCGATGCATATACCATGAAATCCGTAGATCCGCAGCTTGATGGCGAAGCACTGCGTGTGGTGCGTAATATGCCCAAGTGGGAACCGGGTAGAATGCATGGAAATCCCGTTCGTGTACGCTATTCTATTCCTGTGGTATTCCGATTGTCTGGAGAGGAAACTTTCAAACAGGAGGTTAAGGAAGATATAGAAATTTCAGGTAATGAAATCTTCCAAGTAGTAGAGGAAATGCCCGAATTTCCTGGTGGCATGGATAAGTTGATGAAGTTTATGCAGGAGAATATCAAATATCCTAAAGAAGTACAAGAAAGAGGAATTCAGGGGCGTGTTATCGTACAGTTTGTGATTAATACTGATGGTAGTATCTGCGACGAAATTGTTGTTAAATCTGTAGATCCCCAACTCGATGCTGAAGCTATTCGATTACTGCGCAGCATGCCCAATTGGAAGCCCGGAAAGCAGCATGGCGAGGCTGTGCGTGTTAAGTTTACTCTTCCCGTAGTGTTCAAATTAAACTAATAAAGAAATAATAGTTTTAAAAACAAATGGCATCGTATTTTCTTCATGGTACGGTGTTAATACTCGGGCGCATCATGCGGTGCGTCCGATTTTTTTATACATAGATATATCTATAAATAATTCATGTGTAAACACTATATTAGTGTTTGATAATAGTGAATAACGATTAAAATTTTATAATCTTTAAGGTATATAACGCTATAAATGTTTGCAGTCCTTTTTTCTATATATAATAGAATCTGCTGATTATAATCGTTTCTCCTTAGAAAGCTAATTTGATGTATTTAGAAAATATTAGCCTTTTTTGATTTACTTTTGTTTGGATTTTGCTACCTCCCTGTAGAAACGAATAATTATGGATGAAGACGAATTCGAAATATTAGTCAAGAGGGTCAGAGGCAAGTTACTTGCTCTTGCACGTGACTTTGCGCTGCCCTCGGGGATAGAGGCCGATGATGTGGTGCAGGAGGCGCTCGTGTCGCTTTGGGAGTTGGCCGATAGTGGCTACCCCATCAAGGATGCTGAGGCGATGGCGGTGAAGATGACGAAGAACATCTGCGTGGGGCATTACAGGAAAGCACGCGTAGAGGTGCAGAGCTTGACACACGACAACTACACCGGAGGCTTTGAGGCAACGATGCTGACCGACAAGGAGGACCTGCGACGGATACGCAAAGAGGTGTACGGCACGCTCACCACTACGCAGAGGGAGTATCTGCACCTACGCAACGATGAGGGGCTCTCGCTCGACGAGATAGCCTCGGCCACAGGGAAGCCGAAGACAAGTATCAAATCTACGCTGTCGAAAGCACGTAAACAAATGTTGGACCTATTAAACAAGCAACTATGATAAACATAAAGGACAAAGAGATTCGCCTGCAACTGATAGCCAAGTATCTTGAGGCAGAAACGACGATTGCCGAGGAGGCTATGCTCCACACCTATTACATGGAGAACAAAGCCGATGAGGACGAGCAAGCCATTGCACAAATGATATGCATGGAGCATGCCGATGCCGACTTGCTCTCTGACGATGGCGCTGAAGAGTTTGACCGCATCGTGAGCGAAACTAAGGCAAAGCCACGCAAGACAAACGTCCGCCACCTTTGGATTGGGGGCTGGGCAGCAGCCATCACCTTACTCTTCGTGCTCAATTTCGTGACCCAGCGCAGGGAGGAACCAGCACCGAGCGCAGCCTTCAATACCATAGAGATTGCAGGGTGCATACAGCAGCTGATGACAGTCGAGGATGTCACATCCGTCACGGCCTCGCCCGTCAAGGAATGCGTATTGGTGACTGCCACCCTTGCCGACGGCACCACCAAGATGTATATTATGAACAAAGATTCTGAGGAAGGAAGTCCTTCAATGTGAGCAATACATTAAATCCACTAACCCAGTCAAAAGTCTGAGAACAATCCTATTGACGGCACTCTGTGCCGTAGCCATCGGCACCCAAGCCAAGG
>JAFYMV010000184.1 GCA_017548225.1 Bacteroidaceae bacterium
CTCATCCTTCACGTGGTTACGGAAGCGGTTGATGGTGATGAAGTCAGGCTTCTCGTAACCTGCAAGCCATATGTAATGGATATCACGCAGAAGCAAGGATTCCATCTTGCGGCAAGAGTAGGTGTTGTTCATATAGGCATAGAGGACAACCTTGAGCATCATGCGGGGATGGTAGGTATTGCGACCCACTTCGCTGTATAGACCATAAAACAAAGACAAGTCAAGACTGGCGACATTCGAGTTAATGATACGCGCGGAATCATTTTCGGAAATATTTTCATCAATTCGTTGAGGAAAAAACACCAATTGGTTGGGGTATAATCTCTAAAGTGTAACTTTTCCATAAACTTAAATTGATGTCTAAAGATACAAAAACTTTAGGATGTATCAAAGCCCCAGCTTGTGAAGGTTGGGGCTTTGTGAATATAACAAGAGTGTGCATCATTTTGACACACCCTCATGTCTTTAAAGTGTCTTTGTAAGCGCAGTTCAAGCTTGTTTGGGCAGGGCTTTGTTCAGTAAAATGCTGCCGAGTAGTGCAGATATTACAGAGCCGAGCAATACGCCTAACTTAGCTTGTCCGAGTTGTAAAGCTGCGTCGGCTCCCAAGCCTGCATAAGAAAGGTCGGCGATGAACATGGATACGGTGAAACCAATACCGCAGACTACGCAGACACTCGCAAACGATTGCCAAGATGCTCCTGTAGGCAACGATACGATCTTCATGCGTATGGCAACCCATGAGAAGGAGAATACACCGACAAACTTGCCCACGATGAGACCGAGCATTACTGCCAGACTCACACCCGAGAATATACTGCTCGGACTCATTTGTGAGAGATCGATACCTGCATTGGCAAAGGCGAAGAGGGGTATCACCACATAGTTAATAAGGGTGTGTAGGTTGTCCTCAAGGTCTTGGAGCGGACTAATCATCTTATCGGCTGCAGACTCTATACTCTTGAGCGTGTGTATCTGCTCATTGGTGAGTACGATAGTGTTGTGCAGGTCATCGACCTCGATAACGGGGAACTTGCTCACATTGTTTCTGATGCGCTCAAGGTAGTATCCTGTGCCCTTCTTAAGGGTGGCGGGCACGAAGAAGGCTACTATCACTCCCGCTATGGTGGCGTGTATGCCCGAGTTGAGCATCAGGTACCACAGGGCTACACCTATAGATACATAAAAGGCTTTGGTGCGCACTTTGGTGATGTTGCCCAAGCATAGGGCACCTATGCAGAGTGCCGACAAACCGAGATAGAATACATTGATGTCTGATGAGTAGAAGAGAGCAATGACAATGATACCTCCCAAGTCATCGGCAACGGCAAGCGCTGCAAGGAACATCTTCAGACCGATAGGTACTCGTGATTTGAAGGCGGCAAGGATGCCGAGTGAAAAGGCGATATCGGTAGCCATCGGTATAGCCATACCGCGCTGCATGAGCGCATCGGCTGGGCATGCGAGGTAGAAGATGAGCACGGGCACTATCATACCGCCACACGCAGCTATGATAGGTAGCAGAGCCTTGTCCATGGAAGATAGCTCGCCGACCTTTATCTCGCGCTTGATTTCGAGTCCTACCGAGAGGAAGAAGATGGCCATTAAGAAATCGTTGATCATCTGTCCCAATGTGATGGCATGGCCTCCATGACTGAAGAAATTGAAATTACCCACCGAGAGGCTTACAGGGGTTTGCCAAAGTGCAAAGTACCAGTCCTTCACGGTTGGGATGTTGGCACACACGAGCGCCAATATGGTGCAGGTGATGAGCATGACACTCGAGTTGGCATGCTTTTTGAATTTGCTGATGAAGCTGTAACTCTTGTCCATATTCTGATTACATTAGAGGTTATACTCTTTTTTCTTATGGTGTCGATGGAGTCAATCCATCAGGCACAGCGTTCCTTGTAATGATTTTTTTACATCGATAATGCGTTGGTTGCGACTGCCACGGAAGTGCAGTGAGAGGTCGCGTTCGGCTTCTATATAGCGCCCATCGACGATGACATCGCACAATTCGACCAACGCTTTGCGTATAGGGTGACTGATAAGGTCCTCGAACAGATAACCTGTATAGCACCAAATGGTTTTGTTGGTGTGTTGCTTTATCATCTTTGCCAAAGTGATGAAACCTTCGGGATGCAGCATGGGGTCGCCACCTGTGAAGGTAACATTCATGTCGGCATCGACGATGAGGCGAAACAGTTCGTCTACGCTCATAGGCTCGCCTCCCTGGTCATTCCATGACTGCGGGTTGTGGCACCCAGGACAATGGTTTTCGCACCCCGCGCAATAGAGCGAGGTGCGAAGTCCTATGCCGTCGACAGAAGTGCCGTACTTGATGTCGAGAATGCGTATTGTATTATTCGTGGATGACGCGGTCATTGAGTTCGGCCAATTTAGCTCTGTTCCAGCGTTCGGTAGTACCTACGAGATATCCTGTGATGCGCTGCAACTTATCGATATTCTCGCTGCCACACTTGGGGCAAGTGGTCAGTTCCTGTTGTGCATCCTCATATCCGCAGTGCATGCAGCGGTTGCGGTTATGGTTTACCGAGCAGTAGCCGATATTGTTCTTGTCCATCAGGTCTACGATGTCCATGATAGCCTGCGGGTTGTGGGTAGCATCGCCGTCAATCTCGATGTAGAAGATGTGTCCGCCGCGTGTGAGGTCGTGGTACGGAGCCTCGATCTCTGCTTTGTGCTTGGGTGAGCACTTGTAGTATACGGGCACATGGTTTGAGTTGGTGTAGTATACCTTGTCGGTAATACCGGGTATCTCGCCAAATTTCTTGCGGTCGTTGTTAGTGAACTTGCCAGAAAGACCTTCGGCTGGTGTAGCAAGGATACTAAAGTTGTGCTGATATTGTTCAGAGAACTCATTGGCGCGGTCGCGCATGTAAGTAACGATGCGTAGACCGAGCTCCTGTGCCTCTTCGCTCTCGCCATGGTGCTTACCTATCAGTGCGATAAGGCATTCGGCCAGACCGATGAATCCGATACCGAGTGTGCCTTGGTTGATGACGCGTCCTACGGTGTCGTCGGGCTTGAGGTCGTCGCAACCACTCCATAGTGCTGACATCAGCAAGGGGAACTGCTTGGCAAGTGCGGTTTTCTGGAAATCGTAGCGGTCGCACAATTGGCGTGCAGTAATCTCGAGCAGCTCGTCAAGTTTTGCAAAGAAGGTGTCGATACGGCGCTTCTGGTCCTCAATCTCCATGCACTCGATAGCGAGACGCACGATGTTGATTGTAGAGAATGAAAGGTTGCCACGAGCGATAGAGGTCTTTTCGCCAAAGCGGTTTTCGAATACGCGGGTGCGGCATCCCATAGTAGCTACCTCGTAGCGATAGCGTTTGGGGTCATCTTCGCTCCACTTCTCGTGTTGGTTGAAGGTAGCGTCGAGGTTTACAAAGTTGGGGAAGAATCGACGGGCTGCCACCTTACATGCAAACAGGTAGAGGTCGTAGTTGCGATC
>JAFYMV010000185.1 GCA_017548225.1 Bacteroidaceae bacterium
ACCATGCTCTTTGGCAAAGGTTGTAAGGTCGTCAATCTGCAGTGTGGTGGTGATAACCTCCTTTGGAGCGATATAGGGATAGAGCTGTGAGCGCTTGAGTATGAAACCGTATGACTTGGGGTTCTCGAGTACCATCTTGGCGGTGAGGATACGAAACATGTAGCGTGAGGTCTCCTCTACCAACCATAAATCCATAGCGTTGGTCACGCCCTGCTTCTCAAGACGGCGCGTAATACCGTTCTGTCCAGCATTGTAGCTAGCGGCTACGGTCATCCAATCGCCATACATTTCATACGATTCTTTCAAGTAGGCGCAGGCGGCGCGGGTAGCTTTTTCGATGTTGTATCGCTCGTCTATGTTGGCGTTGACTTCGAGTCCATACTTACGGCCGGTCTCTTGCATGAACTGCCACATGCCAGCAGCGCCCACCGATGAGCGTGCCAAGGGGCTGAGGTTGCTCTCGATGACCATGAGGTACTTGAGGTCGTCGGGTATACCACACTCCTTGAGGATGGGCTCCACGATGGGGAAATAGCGGTTGGCCCGCTTGATCATGAGCAGGGTGAGTTGGTGTGAGTAGGTAAAAGCAGTAATCTCACGATCCATGCGCTCACGCAGGTCGGCACGGTTCAATGTGATTACTTCATCGGCAAAGTGTACCTCGGTTGGTATCTCAGGCACTACGGCGAGAGCTGCAACCTTGGACTCGGGCATCTCCTTGTCGCCCACCTTGTTATTGCTCAAAAGCAAAGGAACACACATCCCTATACATACATAAATACATATAGGGATGGCTTTACGAATAATATGCTTCATGCGAAAGCTTATTCTTTGGGTAATACCTTAAGGGCACGACGGGCACGGCGCAAGGTCTCCTCCTTGCCGATGAAGTCGGTGAGTTCGAAGATATGTGGGCCTACGGCTGCACCTACGAGAGTCACACGGAAAGCATTCATCACCTTGCCTACGGGCCACTCCTTTGATGCGATCCACTCCATGATGAGGGGCTCGATTTCGTCACCGGCAAACACAGGCGCTTGCTCGATGAAGTCGCAGAGTTCGCTCACATAGGTGTTAGATACGGCAGGCTCTTTCCACCACTTCTTGAGTGACTTTTCGTCGTAGTTCTCGGGGGCCTCGAAGAAGTATGAACAGGTGTCCCAAAGCTCATGCACGAAGTTGACACGGCCTTTCATGAGTGACACCACCTTGACGATGCGGTCAAACTCCTCATTGATGCCGCGCTCGCGCAGCATGGGCTCGAAGAGGCGGGCAATGTCTGCATCGTCCTTTGAGAGGATATATTCGTGGTTGAACCACACGAGTTTCTTGTAGTCGAAACGGGCACCGGCCTTTGAGCAGCGTGCGAGGTCGAAGAGTTGAATCATCTCGTCGAGAGTCATCTTCTCTTGGTCGTTGCCGGGGTTCCAGCCAAGGAGTGCAAGGAAGTTGATTACAGCCTCGGGAAGGTAGTCCTTCTCGCGATAGCCCGATGAGATATCGCCAGTCTTGGGGTCGTGCCACTCGAGGGGGAACACGGGGAAGCCGAGGCGGTCGCCATCGCGCTTGCTGAGCTTACCATTACCCTCGGGCTTGAGCAATAGGGGCAGGTGGGCAAAGGTAGGCATGGTGTCTTCCCAACCGAAAGCGCGGTAGAGCAATACGTGGAGCGGTGCCGAGGGCAACCACTCTTCGCCACGGATGACGTGTGACACCTCCATGAGGTGGTCGTCAACGATGTTGGCCAAGTGATAGGTGGGGAGCTCGTCAGCTGATTTGTAGAGCACCTTATCGTCGAGCACGGATGAGTTGATGACAACGTTACCGCGGATGAGGTCATTGATATGTACCTCTACGCCCGGCTCTATGAGGAAACGCACTACATACTGATGACCAGATGCGAGCAGAGCATCGACCTCCTCCTTGGGGAGAGCCAATGAGTTGCGCATCTGCATACGGGTAGTGGCATCGTACTGGAAGTTGGCAATCTCACTACGCTTGGCCTCCAACTCCTCGGGAGTATCGAAAGCCATGTAAGCCTTGCCCTCATCAAGCAACTGCTGTACGTACTTCTTGTAGATGTCGCGACGTTCCGATTGGCGGTAGGGGCCATGGTCACCACCCACGCCTACACCCTCATCGAAGGCGAGGCCGAGCCACTGGAACGACTCAATGATGTACTCCTCGGCACCAGGCACGAAGCGGTTTGAATCGGTATCCTCGATGCGGAAGATGAAATCACCGCCATGTTGGCGGGCAAACAAGTAGTTGTACAATGCTGTACGTACACCACCAATGTGCAAAGGTCCTGTGGGACTGGGCGCAAAGCGCACTCTTACTCTTCTTTCGGTCATATATTTTATCGTTTTTATTAGCTCGTTATTTCAACGAACAAAGGTACAATAAATTCTCATATTCGCCAAAAACAGAAGTTTTTCTTAAGGAAAAGAGATTTTACACACATTGATTTCATCGTTCGCTTTGAAAAATATCCAAGTAAACTTGGTATTTCTCACTCATTTATTCGTATCTTTGTCTATGTTTTTATAAAAATGTATTGTTGTATGAAGACTCTCGAAAAAATCTATGCAGACAAGCTGCTGAGAATCAAGGCTATTAAGTTGCAACCCTCTAATCCTTTTACATGGGCTTCAGGTTGGAAATCTCCTTTCTATTGCGATAACCGTAAGACACTCTCTTATCCTGGTTTGCGCGATTTTATCAAGATTGAGTTTGCACGTGTGGTGCAAGAGCGTTTCGGACAGGTAGACGCTATCGCTGGTGTGGCTACTGGTGCTATTGCTATGGGTGCTCTTGTTGCTGACTTGCTCAACCTCCCCTTTGTGTATGTGCGTTCATCCCCCAAGGATCATGGTTTGGAAAACCTCATCGAGGGTGACCTTCGTCCCGGAATGAAAGTTGTAGTCGTTGAAGACCTTATCTCTACCGGTGGTAGCAGCCTTAAGGCCGTGCAGGCTATCCGTAACAATGGCTGTGAGGTTATCGGTATGGTGGCTTCTTATACTTATGGCTTCGATGTAGCAGAGAAGGCATTCAAGGAGGCTGATGTAGAACTTATCACTTTGACTAACTATGAGGCTGTGCTCGAGGTAGCTCAAGAGACTGGTTACATCACCGAGGAGGATCTACCCTTGCTCAATGAGTGGCGTCGCGACCCCTCTCACTGGAACGTATAAGTCGCATGAATCAATTTGAAAGTCAGGTAGTGGCTATCCCCTATAGCCAACAGAGGGTGTATGATATGCTGTCAGACCTCTCTCATCTTGAGAGTGTGAAAGACCGCATGCCGCAAGATAAGATAAAGGAACTGAAGTTTGATCGCGATACCGTAAGCATTAATGTGTCACCAGTAGGTGATATTGCTTTCAAAATTATTGAGCGAGAAGAACCGAAGTGTATCAAGCTTGAAACCACAACATCGCCTATCCCTCTTACCATTTGGGTGCAGGTGCTACCCACTGCGGAGGAGGCAAGCAAGATGAAGCTCACGCTCCGTACCGAGCTGAATCCTTTCATTAAGGGTATGGTGCAGAAACCTCTGCAGGAGGGAATAGAAAAGATGGCCGAAATGTTGGCTGCAATAAAATATTGATGACTTTACTTTCGAGGTAAATAAAAGGAGAGAGGCTACCTAGGTAGCCTCTCTCCTTTTATTATTATATATGCCTTATTGTGGACGGCTGTAGTTGGGGGCCTCGCTGGTGATAGACACATCGTGCGGATGGCTTTCGAGCACACCTGCATTAGTGATACGTACGAACTTGGCATCGTGCAACTTTTCGATGGTGGGAGCGCCACAGTAGCCCATACCGGCTTTCAAACCACCTGCGAGTTGGTAGATAACCTCATAGAGTGAGCCCTTGTAAGCTACGCGGCCAGCGATACCCTCGGGAACGAGCTTCTTTGTGTCCTTGGTACCAGCCTGGAAATAACGGTCCTTAGAACCATTCTCCATAGCCTCGAGTGAACCCATACCGCGGTATGCCTTGAACTTACGTCCATTGAAGATGATAGTCTCGCCGGGGCTCTCCTCGGTACCTGCTACGAGCGAACCGATCATTACGCAGTATCCACCAGCAGCGATAGCTTTCACGATGTCGCCTGAGTAACGCAAACCTCCGTCAGCGATGAGGGGCACACCAGTACCCTTGAGAGCCTTGGCTACGTCGTAAATCGCTGAAAGCTGGGGCACGCCTACGCCTGCCACTACGCGAGTGGTACAGATACTGCCCGGGCCGATACCTACCTTTACACCGTCGGCACCTGCCTCAACGAGCATCTTGGCTGCCTCGCCAGTAGCTACGTTACCTACAACGATGTCAATGTTGGGGAACTCTCTTTTTGCCTCTTTCAACTTTTCGATAACGCCCTTAGAGTGCCCATGTGCGGTGTCGATAACGATAGCGTCGGCACCAGCCTCGACGAGAGCACGCATACGGTCGAGTGTGTCGAATGTCACACCTACACCGGCTGCTACACGCAGACGACCTTTGCTGTCCTTACAAGCCATGGGTTTATCCTTGGCCTTGGTGATATCTTTATAGGTGATGAGGCCGATGAGCTTGCCGTCGTTGTCCACTACGGGGAGCTTCTCGATCTTATGTTCCTGAAGAATGGCTGAAGCAGCATCCATGTCGGCCTGCTGGTGAGTAGTGATCAGCGGAGCCTTGGTCATGATGTCGGCAACCTTACTGTCGAGGTTACGCTCGAAACGAAGGTCGCGGTTAGTCACGATACCCACAAGCTTGCCCTCGTCATCCACTACGGGAACACCACCGATGTGGTACTCGCCCATCAGTGCAAGAGCATCTTTCACTGTGGCCTCAGGCTTGATGGTTACGGGGTCGTAGATCATACCATTCTCGGCACGCTTAACGATAGCTACCTGGCGAGCCTGTTCCTCAATAGACATATTCTTGTGGATAACACCGATACCACCCTCGCGAGCAATGGCAATAGCCATCTTAGCTTCGGTGACAGTGTCCATGGCTGCTGTCACAAAGGGAATCTTCAGTTCGATGTTACGTGAAAACTTGGTCGCGAGCGACACGTTGACGGGGATTACCTCCGAATATGACGGCACGAGAAGAACGTCGTCGAACGTCAAGCCGTCCATGATGATTTTGTCTGCAACAAATGACATACAATTATCCAGTTAAGAATTTATTGCGTGCAAATTTACAGTTTTTTCCTTTAACTTGAAAATATTTCATAAGAAAAGATTGGTGTCTTCCTAACAAACCGAACTTCCGCATGCTTCAGAACGCTATCTCTACGATAAATCGCGAAAATACTCTAGTTTGCGGTGAAAAACCAAACTAAATCTTTGTTTTTCGCTCACTTATCCGTATCTTTACGACTAGTCGTGAAGATTTTTTGCACTCGCTGTAAATAAAAGTTTTTTATTTGCTCGTTTATTGCTATCTTTGCCCGAATTTTGGATAGAAATATCAATTTAGACGTAATATATTAAATAAGTTAAGATG
>JAFYMV010000025.1 GCA_017548225.1 Bacteroidaceae bacterium
GCTCAACAACGCAGTTGTTAACCCTCAACAAATTTGTCGCACGCAGAATACGCAAAATACGCAGACTCTTGCGGATTGCTTCGCTCCCGCTGGCACTCATCGCTGACAACATAAGTCTCCCACAGACTGCACAAAAAGCACAGAATAACGCACGCGCTGCGCTTGTGCTGGCTTGCATCGCGGGATATTTTAGTGGCACGCAGAATGCACGAAATACGCAGACTCTTGCGAATTGCTTCGCTCCCGCTGGCCTCCGGGGGGTTAGCTTTTGGCGGTTAATCCTGCAATGCAGGATTTTCCTCCTCCTTGCTCGGCATAGATTAAGCGAGCTTATCTCTGCTCTCGCTGCGTTCGTCGGTTGGCTGTTAGCTGTTAGCTTTTGGCTGTTGAACGATTAAAGGTTAAAGGTTAATGGTTAACGAGGAACGAGGAACGAGGAATGATTAAGGGTGAAGGGATGAGTTTACAGGTAATTTACAATGAGTGGGGCAGAAATTTGAAGAGAAAAACGAAGACGAAAACACTAAACAATTGATATCTCACGCAGAATGCGCGGAATACACAGAAAGCAAGTCGCTATGCCCTTGCCGTTTTAAGTCTCACGCAGAATACGCAAAACTCGCAAAAGAGCACACGCTGCGCTTGTGCTGGCCTCCGGGATGAGGATTCTTTGAGACAGAAGAACATAAGAGAAGGTTGTACTTATGGACTTATGTAACTTTTGTTCTTATGTCTAAAAAGCAAGTCGCTATGTCCTTACTATTTTAAGTCTCACGCAGAATACAAAAAACTCGCAAAAGAGCACACGCTGCGCTTGTGCTAGACTCTGGATGGTATATACGAGCGTAGCGATGTAGGCCTTTGTGAATTTCGTGAGTTTTGTGTGAGATAAAAACTTCGGGATAAGCTATTAACAACTTTGTTGTTGAAGCTTCGGCTATGTTTGCTGAAAAACTGTAAGCAGACGGTAGTGTTTACTGGCACACACCTTATATGAACTCCTGACTATAAAAACAACATTCGCTGGCGCGGGGGCGTCAGCGAATGCTATTGTGAAGTACCAAGGGAGATTAACGATTCTTGTACATATCGTCATAATACTTCTCGTACTCGCCACTGGTGATATTGTCCATCCATGCCTGATTGTCAAGATACCAGCGGACGGTCTTCTCAATGCCCTCCTCGAACTGCAGTGAGGGTTCCCAGCCGAGCTCGCGCTGCAACTTGGTGGAGTCAATAGCATAGCGGGCATCGTGGCCAGGGCGGTCGGTTACATAGGTAATGAGGTCCAACGAGTGACCTTCGGGGTTGCCCAGCAGGCGGTCGACAGTCTTGATAACGACATGAATGATATCGATATTCTTCCACTCATTGAATCCTCCGATATTGTAGGTCTCGGCTACCCTACCCTCATGGAAGATGACATCGATGGCACGGGCATGATCCTCAACGAACAACCAGTCGCGCACATTCTCACCCTTGCCATAGACGGGAAGGGGCTTGCGCTGACGGATATTGTTGATGAACAAGGGTATCAGCTTCTCGGGGAACTGATAGGGGCCGTAGTTATTTGAACAGTTGGTGACGATCGTGGGCATACCATAGGTGTCGTGATAGGCACGCACGAAATGGTCGGAACTGGCCTTCGATGCGGAATAGGGCGAATGGGGATTGTACTTGGTGGTCTCGTAGAAGAAGTCGTCTCCATAGGCGATGGAGCCTTGAGCTGCGGGCTGTGAGCGATGAGCACTGGCCTTAGTGTGGAAAGGTGCTGCAATGCCTTCGGGATGGTTCATGGAGAGGGCGCCATAGACCTCATCGGTGGAGATGTGGTAAAATCTGCAGTCAACAGACAACGGTCTACCGTCAACAGTCTTCTCTACCTTATAGGGGGTGGACTGACTCTCCCAATAGAGCTTGGCGGCTTGCAGGAGGGAAAGGGTGCCCATGACATTGGTGCGGGCAAAGGTGAAGGGGTCCTTAATGCTGCGGTCTACATGGCTCTCGGCAGCAAGGTGGATGATGCCATCGACATGCTCGTCTTGCATGAGCTGATAGAAGGCGTCAAAATCACAGATATCCATCTTGACAAACTTGTAGTTGGGTCGATCCTCGATGTCCTTGAGGTTGGCGAGGTTGCCGGCATAGGTGAGCTTGTCAAGATTGATGATCTTGTACTGGGGATACTTGTTAACGAAAAGGCGCACTACATGGCTGCCTATGAATCCGGCACCGCCGGTGATGATTATGCTGCGCATGGGATGAGGGGTTAAGGGGTTAAGGGGTGAGAGTTGAGGGATTAGTGAAGCGACCCAGTCGCTTCAGGCCAACAACCAATAGCTTACAACAGCGACCCAGTCGCTTCAATGCCTAAAGACTAAAGGTTGATTGCTGCGATGCAGCGGTGGAGGGAGTCGGTCCAGTAGGAGACTTCGATGCCAAAGGTGCTCTTGATCTTGGTCTTGTCGAGCACGGAATAGGCGGGACGCGTCACGGGGCTGGGGAACTCATCGCTGTGACAGGGAAGGATATCGCACTGGACAATATGTTCGGAGCCTTGGACACCGAGCTCGACGGCTATATGCTGGATCATCTTGGCGAAATCGAACCACGAACAGACGCCTTCGTTGGAGTAGTGGTAGATGCCGCTCTTGCTATAGGAAGCCCCCTCCAACCTTCCCCCGAAGGGTGAGGCTTTTTTATAATCCTCAAGGATGATGGCAATGGCCTCAGCGAGGTCTTGGGCGTAGGTGGGGGTACCGACCTGGTCGAACACGACCTTGAGCTGGGGCTTGGTAGCGGTGAGCTGGAGCATGGTCTTGCAGAAGTTCTTGCCAAACGGGGAATAGAGCCAGGCGGTGCGAATGATAACATGCTGACAGCCGGTGGCAAGGATACGCTGCTCGCCATGGAGCTTGCTCAAACCATACACGCCGGTAGGAGTGCCCCGCTGGTCTTCCTTACAAGGACGGTTGTAGGGTTCCTTGCCGAAGACATAGTCGGTGGAGATATGTATGAGCAGTCCGCCGACCTCTTGCATAGCCTTGGCCAGATGCTCGGGGGCTTCGGCATTGAGCTGCTCGGCCAAGGCCTCATTGTTCTCGGCAGCATCGACATTGGTATAGGCGGCACAATTGACGATGACCCCTACCCCATGCTCGGCTACCATGCGGCGCACGGCATCGAAGTCGGTGATGTCGAGGTAGGTGGTGTCGACACCATCTACCTGATTGACATCGGTGAAGATATATCTGTCGCTACTACTGGCAGCTATAATACGCATCGAATTGCCAAGCTGACCATTAGCACCAGTCACAAGAATAGTCTTCATATTACTCAAACTCTGGATAAAGATTTACTTTGTAATCAAACGGAGAATCGAAATCTTTCAAGCAAAGGTTTTTGATATCCTTTGCTGAGAGGATAGCTTTATCCACAGGTATCTGCCAATCAATGCCCAGACTACTATCTTTTATACTGATTCCGCCATCAGCCTCAGGGGCATAAAAATTATCGCATTTATAATGGAAAACAGCTGTATCGCTCAGTACGGCAAAGCCATGGGCAAAGCCACGGGGAATGAACACCTGACGGTGGTTGTCCTCAGAAAGTTCTACGGCAACATGTTGCCCATAGGTGGGAGAGCCCTTACGAATATCTACGGCAACATCTAACACCTTGCCTTTGACACAACGCACCAACTTACTCTGAGCGAATGGAGGATGCTGAAAATGAAGACCACGGATAACACCATAGGTGGACATGCTCTCATTGTCTTGAACAAAGTTTATCTTGCGAACCTTTTCTTCGAACTCGCGCTGTGAGAACGACTCGAAAAAGTAACCACGGGAATCCTTGAAAATCTTAGATTCAATAATAACCACGCCCTCTATGGCAGTCTTTATTACTTCCATCTTACAATATATCGAAAGACAATGAAAACGATTAACCAAGATTCGATTTGCCCGTCTCCTTCAACTCTTCAATGACCTTGATCAGATATTGACCATATTGATTTTTAAGCATGGGCTGGGCCAACTCGCGCATGCGCTCCTCGGTAATCCAACCCTGACGGTAGGCAATACCTTCGAGACAGGCAATCTTGAGGCCCTGACGTTTCTCTAACACCTCGATATAGGTGGAGGCCTCAGAGAGGCTGTCGTGGGTACCGGTGTCTAACCAGGCGAAGCCGCGACCGAGGGTCTGCACCTTGAGCTCACCATCGGCAAGGAACTGCTGGTTGACAGCGGTAATCTCGTACTCGCCGCGAGCTGAGGGCTGGATATGCTTGGCGATATCGACAACTTTGTTGGGGTAGAAATAGAGACCCACAACGGCATAGTTGCTCTTGGGGTGCTGGGGCTTCTCCTCAATACTGAGGCAGTTGCCCTCCTCGTCGAATTCGGCAACACCATAACGCTCGGGGTCATTGACCCAATAACCGAAGACGGTAGCCTTGCCCTCTTTCTCAACTGCACAAACGGCATCCTTGAGCATCTTGGTGAAACCTGCACCATGGAAGATATTGTCACCCAACACCAAACAGACATTGTCATCGCCAATGAAATCGGCTCCGATGGTAAAGGCTTGGGCCAAACCGTCGGGACTGGGCTGCTCGGCATACTCGAAACGAACACCATAATCGCTGCCATCGCCCAAGAGACGACGGAAACCGGGAAGGTCGTGAGGGGTAGATATGATGAGTATATCACGGATACCAGCAAGCATAAGCACGCTGATGGGATAATATACCATGGGTTTGTCGTAGATGGGCATGAGCTGCTTGCTGATGCCCTTAGTGATGGGGTACAAACGGGTACCACTGCCACCAGCTAATACAATGCCTTTCATTTGCTTGGAATGGTTATGAGGAGGGGATGGACGACTTGCCGCTGCTGCTTGCTATCAGCCTGTAACTTTTATGAAATGCCCTTAATTATTCTCTGCGTTGGCTCTATTCTTACGGCTGAACTCGAAGAGTTTCTTTACATAACGCCAAAAGTAGAGGACATATCGGGGCTTGACACCGTTCTTGCTATAGGCACGGAAATGGTCGGAGATAATGCGACGGTAACTGGACAGACCTGACGAAGAGGCTCCACCCATGCGCATGGTGACAAAATCCTTAGCGATGTAGCGGGTGCTTATCTCATTGACATAGATAAGACGGAGGAGATTCTCAAAATCAGCAGCTACACGATACGAGGTGTCGAAGGCGCCGTACTTCTCATAACATGCCTTGCGCACATAAAACGAGGGATGAGCAGGCATATACCCCATAAGCATGCGCTTGCGGGTAAACCCTCGCGAAGAATAGTAGCGCACTACCTTCGTGGTATCAACCTCATCAACATAATGCACATCACCGTAAATGGCATCGGGGGCATCAGAGGACGAGAACGCACGGGCTACCGTAGCTAGGATGTCATCAGAGGTATAGAAGTCATCGGAATTGAGCAAACCTACGACATCACCCGTGGCCATAGCCACACCTTTGTTCATGGCATCATAGATGCCACGATCGGGTTCGCTCACCCAGCGCAAGCGTTCACCAAACAGGGGCTCGTACTCGCGGATGATATCTACAGTGCCATCTTTCGATGCACCATCGACCAC
>JAFYMV010000186.1 GCA_017548225.1 Bacteroidaceae bacterium
CATAAGGGAAGCTCCATGTCGTAGCATCGGGCGAAGCCTCAGCTGTTGATTCGGTGTTTCCATCAGCATCGCGATACCAGTAAGCACGGCGATAGTCAGTAGCAGTCATCTGCTCAAGCAGGCGAGCATCTACGCCGCGTCCCGTATATCCTAGACCAGCATATCCAGGTGTAAGATTCGATGCATGTGAGAAGAACGATGCATACATAGAAGTTGTCTCGGGTGTATGGTCAAATCCCCACATCCACTCCTCGTTAGCAATACTCATGAATCCATCGCGTATGCCATTGGTTTCAGTATTTCCGTCCATCAATCGATAGCCATTGCGTGCTGCATTAGCCATGACAGCCGCCTTCTCCCAATCCTGTGCGAGTAGATAGTAGCGTGCTGCAATACCTTGCGCCACGGTAATGTCAATATAATTCTTTGTGGGGCGCACCTTGCCTTCCAACATTTCTATAGCGCGGGTAATATCAGCCTCAATCTGAGCAAACACCTCTCCCACTGTATTGCGTCCCTTGAAGTATTCAATCTGCTCGGCAGTCATCTCAGCCTTCTCTGTCTCAGCAAAAATCATCGGTACACCTGGGATTGACTCACTGACGCCACCCGCCGATGTCGGATCTTGGAAAAGCTGAATCAGATACAAATAAGCCATAGCACGATAGGCATACGCATTACCGAGCGCGAAACCCGTATCTTTCAACTCTTCCTGCACTTCAGCTGCCAAATCAATAAGTGCATTCACTCGAGATATCATGCCATAATAAGTTTCCCAGTTAACCGAGTTGCGACGATAATCCACAGTATTATTAGCGTACATATAATCCCACGCGTAACTCTGGTTATTATACACTATCAAGTCCTCAGACATCATCTCCGTGGCATGCAATACCGACATATGTGAGTAGTCATCATGGCTTGTAGAGACTGTTCCATACTTTGCCATCCAATCCTGCAAGTCCTCCAAAGACTCCAACATGACAGCATCGGTAAGTCCTTTTTGTGTAACAGTGATTACTGCTTTCTGCCCACGGCCTTCGAAAACAATCTCGCCTGTGCGATCTTCAGATGAGCGATTTTGTTTGAAGGTGAAATAAGCGTAGGTATATCCAGTATTAACTCCTGCAATACCTAGATTTTGTTCATGACTGACTATAATGCTGTCGGGTAACTGTTTAACTTCATCCAATGAGAAATCATCAGAGGTATTCTTACAGACTTCCAATGTCATCCATTGGGGATAACTTGCCACACTTACATCAAATCCTGGATAAGCAACGGGATAATATTCTGTACAATCCCAAGGCAACACCTCATCAGAGGCGGTTGTAGACTCAAATCCATAGACATCATCCATGGGGGTTAGCGAAAGTTCAAAAGGATACTGCGCCACAATAATCTCATCAGATACTCCGTGCTCGGTACTGATTGTAAGCTTGGCCGTACGGATTTGGTCAGTTTTATTCGCTTCGGCAAAGATAAGGAAAGGCTCCTCTATCATACCATCGCCCCTGGGGTATTGGAAGCGAGACTTGATGTTTCTTCTAGCAAACAGCCACTCTGCGTCAGCCGAAGTTGTCCAGGGAACATTTGCGGTCATACGCCCTATGTTATTCGTGCGTCCAGAGTTCGCCGACATGTATATCGTATCATTCGCGTTTGCGTAGTACATCCATTCCAAGTAGGGCTGCTTCACAAACTTTACTTCCAATTCATCTGTAACAGCAATCTTTTCGTGATTACCATCCTTGAAGAAGAGGTGCAAGGTCTCCTGCGCCTGTGTAGCAGGTACCATCATCACTCCAAGCAGTGCAAGCATGACTGCACGCTTTACCTTATTATATATAGCAGTCTTCATTTTTTCATGATTTTAGCGTTCAACTCCCCATTGTAGCTCACGACATAGAGTCCATCTTCGAGGTCACCCACACTGAGTGCAGTGCCCTTTGCTCTCTTCACCAAGCGTCCTTCAACATTAAAGACACAAACAGTGCCCTCCTCATCCGCTACATTGACAATATATACCATCGCTGCAGCTGCATCAAAGAGGATAGCGGCCTTGCCAGCAGCTACTACATTCTCTACATTATCATAATCTTCAGCGAATCCGAGAGCATAAAGCTCATCAATATCAAAAATCAAAGAATCGCCCGATTGGCAGACAAACAAGATATTGTCACCATTGCTCTCCTCATCATAGCTATCAAATACCATCTTGACCAATTTATCAGCGCCAAGCACTATACGCTCTTTGTTTTCCTGCTTGACAATTACCTGTGCTTGCACTCCCATTGCTGCCACGAGGCAGAGGGCTGCGATCAGTATGTTTCGTTTCATAATTACTACCTCCTATTCATTATTCAGTTATTTCGCGTGTGTCCATCGGCATGAGCTGATGAGAAGCCTTGCCTTTTTGCTTTGAGGCAAGTCGCATAGGTATCATTTTTAGTTGTTGCTGAGACGCTACTCCCTCGCCTACCTGCTGAGTTTTTCGGGGTGCTGATGTAGCCTCTGCCCCATTCAAAGTGAAAGTGCGGAAGGCCGTATAGAATCCCCCTTCACTTGGCGTATACATGGCATATCCAGTATTGCAAGTAATAGTCTCTTCAGTGATTGTGAACACGACAGGATGGGTGGGAGTACCTTCTAAAGAACTTGCAAAAGGGTCGTCAACGCTGACAATCACAACATCCTGATAACCCATAGGCTGATTAGGGGCACAAGACAGAGTTACCGATTTACCATCGGCAGCAGCAACCGCCTCACCTTGAAAGATATTATATCCCGCCTCAGCCACACACCCATTCTGTGCAAAGAAGGGATCAAGGTTGTAGATATACATCGTACTGCCTTCACCCATGACAAGCATGAGATTGAATGCAAATTCTCTTCCCCAGGCATCGGCCACTACACCAGCGTAACACTTCCCATTGAAAACTTCCAATGAGCATTGCTTGTCGTAGAATGCTGCGTCACGCACCGTCACGCTATCAAGTTTCGCTATAGGCACAGCCACCACCGAATCTGCTTGCAAAATATGCAAGTAATTTTGTGCCGTAGCCATCACATAGCACAACTGCATGAGACAAAAAAGGGTCAAAAGTCTCTTCATAAGTCAAAACATTTTATCTATTATACATCAAGTTAATTCTCACACAAAACGCCCTATCTATTCATATAGATGTCGCAAATGTAAAGTTATTTTTTAATAAATACTAAAAAATAATGTTAAAATCGCC
>JAFYMV010000187.1 GCA_017548225.1 Bacteroidaceae bacterium
CGGAGAAATATCAAAGCAAACTTTAATAATATTGAATCTCCGACTCACTCAGTAAAGAATATGCAAGCATTTTCTATACTTTCGCTCGTTGAGATTTGTATTTCGCTCGTTTATTCGTACCTTTGCACTCAATTTGGAAAATTGTATATAAACCACATATAAATTATGGAATTAGCAAGCAAATACAACCCGTCAGATGTTGAGGGTAAATGGTATCAGTATTGGTTGGACAACAACCTGTTTCACTCAGAACCCGATGGCCGCGAGCCTTACACCGTAGTGATACCTCCCCCCAATGTAACGGGAGTGCTCCACATGGGACACATGCTCAACAATACAATTCAAGATATCCTCGTGCGCCGCGCTCGCATGCTCGGCAAGAACGCTTGTTGGGTACCCGGTACTGACCACGCCTCTATCGCCACCGAAGCAAAGGTGGTGAAGAAACTCGCCGAGCAAGGCATCAAAAAGAGCGACCTCACCCGCGAGGAGTTCCTCAAGCATGCTTGGGAGTGGACCGACGAGCACGGTGGCATCATCCTCAAGCAGCTCCGCAAGCTAGGTGCTTCGTGCGACTGGGACCGCACCGCCTTCACCATGGACGAGAAGCGCAGCGAGAGCGTGATCAAGGTATTCGTAGACCTCTACAACAAGGGCCTCATCTATCGCGGCCTCCGCATGGTAAACTGGGACCCCAAGGCGCAGACAGCACTCTCTAACGAGGAGGTTATATATAAAGAGGAAAAGAGCAAGCTCTACTACTTGAAGTATTATGTCTCTACCCTGGAGAACTCGGAGATCTCTGAAAGCTCGGAGGGCATGGTAATCCACAAGGACGACAAGGGCTACTACGCAGTAGTGGCTACCACACGCCCCGAGACTATCATGGGCGATACCGCCATGTGTATCAACCCCAAAGACCCGAAGAACACTTGGCTCAAGGGTCAGAAGGTGATCGTGCCCCTCGTAGGTCGCGAAATCCCCGTCATCGAGGACCGCTATGTAGACATCGAGTTCGGTACTGGCTGCTTGAAGGTGACTCCCGCCCACGATACCAATGACTACATGTTGGGCAAGAAGCACAACTTGGAGACTATTGATATCTTCAACCCCGACGGCACACTGAGCCAAGAGGCTGGCATGTACATCGGCATGGACCGCGTAGAGGTGCGCAAGCTCATCGCCAAGGACCTCGAAGCAGCAGGCCTTCTCGAAAAGGTGGAGGACTATGACAACAAGGTGGGCTACTCGGAGCGTAATGCCGACACCGCCGTAGAGCCTCGTCTCTGCATGCAGTGGTTCCTCCGTATGCAGCACTTTGCAGACATCGCACTGCCCCCTGTAATGAATGACGAACTCAAGTTCTATCCCACAAAGTATAAGACCACCTATAATAATTGGTTGGAGAATATCCAAGACTGGTGCATCAGCCGTCAGCTCTGGTGGGGTCACCGCATCCCCGCTTTCTTCCTCCCCACAGCAGAGGGTGCCGAAGAGAAGTTCGTGGTAGCCGAGACCATAGAAGAAGCTGTAGCATTGGCTCAGAAGATTGAGGGTTATGAGAACATCACCGCTGCCGAACTCCGTCAGGACGAGGATGCCCTTGACACTTGGTTCTCATCATGGTTGTGGCCCGTATCATTGTTTGACGGTATCAACAACCCCAACAATGCCGAACTCAACTACTACTACCCCACTGCTGACCTTGTAACAGGTCCGGACATCATCTTCTTCTGGGTAGCACGCATGATCATGGCGGGATATGAGTACAAGGGCGACATGCCTTTCAAGAATGTATACTTCACTGGTATCGTACGCGACAAGCTGGGCCGCAAGATGTCAAAGAGTCTCGGCAACTCTCCCGATCCGCTCGACCTCATCGCTCAGTATGGTGCCGACGGTGTGCGTATGGGTATGATGCTCTGCGCTCCCGCAGGTAATGACATCCTCTTCGATGATGCACTCTGCGAGCAGGGCCGTAACTTCAACAATAAGATTTGGAATGCCTTCCGCCTTGTTAAGGGTTGGAATGTAGATGCCTCTATCGCTCAACCCGAAGCAGCACGCTTGGGCTGCCAATGGTTTGACGCTATGCTCACCAAGACCGCTCTCGAAGTAGACGACCTCATGAGCAAGTATCGCTTGAGCGAGGCATTGATGGCGGTATACCGTCTCTTCTGGGACGAGTTCTCAAGCTGGTATCTCGAAATCGTGAAGCCTGCGTATGGCTGCGCCATCGACAAGCAGACCTACGACGCTACGCTCCACTACTTCGACGCATTGCTTCGCTTGCTCCATCCCTTCATGCCCTTCATCACTGAAGAGTTGTGGCAGGCTATTGAGGAGCGCAAGGATGGCGAAAGCATCATGACACAGAGCGTGAAGATCTTTGCTGACAGCTACGACGAACAACTCATCGCCGATGTAGAGACCGCCAAGAGCATTATTAGTGGCGTGCGTACCATTCGTCTGCAGAAGAACATCGCACAAAAGGAGACTCTTGCACTCGAAGTGGTAGGTACACATGGCGTAGCCGCTTACAATGCCATCATTGAGAAGATGGGTAACCTTGAAGCTATCAATGTGGTTGAAGCCAAGAGCGACGGCACCTCTTCATTCATGGTTGGCACTACCGAATATGCGGTACCTCTGGGTAGCCTCATCGATGTAGAAGCCGAAGTAGCAAAGTTGCAAGCCGAGCTCACCTACCTCGAAGGCTTCCTTAACTCCGTGATGAAGAAGCTCTCTAACGAGCGCTTTGTAAGCAATGCTCCCGAGGCTGTAGTAGCTGCTGAGCGTAAGAAGCAAGCCGATGCTGAGAGCAAGATTGCCGCCATCAAGGAAAGTTTGGAAAAACTGAAGTAACTCCCCTGTAAGCAATAATTAGAAAAGAATATACACAACAATATGAACGAACAACTATTTTCAACTCTTCCGTACAAAGTGGCCGACATGTCATTGGCCGATTTTGGACACAAAGAAATAGACATGGCCGAGCATGAAATGCCGGGATTGATGGCGCTACGCGAAAAGTATGCCGAGAGC
>JAFYMV010000188.1 GCA_017548225.1 Bacteroidaceae bacterium
GGCCTCTTTTATAATGGGTGGATGGGAAATCTGGAATAGAATAGTTTTTCGGGTGGAAAAGACTTAGCAAGGGGCAATTGAAAATTAAACCAACATCGCGGTTTTCGTTATCGTCGTCGTTTCCGTTAGGTTTTACCCTTGCCAGGGCAAAAATAAAAATCGTTTACTCTGTATTTACTATTAGTTTTCTCTTTTTTGATGCAATTTAGTCTGTTTACTTTGTTCTTTGAGAAATGAATATCTCAGAGCGTTCGCATTGTCTTTTATTATCTTTTGAGAGGAAAAATAACGCATTTGCTTTGTTAATAATAATTAATATGTAACTTTGTAGCGCCCGAGGGGAGTAATCCTTGGGTCAAGAAAGCGTTTCTTGCTTTATCCCGTACATCGAAATCTGGAAAATTTCAACAATAGAGGGATGAGGACAATGCAACGCTCATTCTGTCTTTGTATATGCAGGGGCGTGTACAGTCTTTAGTGGCTGTACACTTTTATTCATATATGCGACAGTGTGGGGTATTTGTTTCTCAGTTCATTTCTATTACGGTTTTTCCAGAGCCAGATGTACAATGAGCGCGACAAGTCTCTACGCTTTTCTTGTATTCGTTAGCCAACACATTATTAACGCTGACTTAGGGAGACTTAGATGCATTGTTAATGGATTTATATTATTAACCAAATACATCAAACAATGAAAAAGTTTTTATCCTTCTGTGCAATCGCAAGTGTAGCCTTCATGGCAAGTTGTTCACAGAATGGTGGTGAGGAACCCGCTCCGCAGCCCAATCCTGAAAAACTTCCCATTACCATTAGTACCCAATTAAGTGCTACTCGCGCCACTGATGCAGCCTTTGAGTCTGGTGACGAGGTGGGTATCTATGTAGTGAATCAAACAAATGGTGTATCAGGAACTTTGTCAACAAGTGGAAACTATGTTGACAATATGCGTTTCACATATACTTCGGACAAATGGACGCCCGATACAGAAATCTACTGGGTGGATAAGAATGCAACAGCTGACTTTTATTGCTATTACCCCTATGCAAATCCTACAAGTATTACATCGCACACATTTGCTACCAAGACCGACCAGTCTACGCTCAATAACTACAAGGCCAGCGAATTGATCTGGGGTAAGGCGACCGCAGTTGTTGCTAGTGAAAATGCGGTGCCCATCACTATGAATCATTCTTTGAGTAATGCTATTGTGGTGATTGCACCGGGTAAAGGTTTCACTGCAGAGACTTTGGCTGCTGCCAATATTGAGGTGAAGATTGCTAATGTAAAGCCCAATGCTTCAATTAACCTTACCAATGGTGTGGTTACAGCTACGGGTACCACTTCTGCTATTACCATGTATAAGGATAGCGATTTAAACTATCGTGCCCTTATTGTTCCGCAAACCGTAGCTGAGAGTTCGCTTGTGGTGTTGACAATTGACGGCATCACTTATACCCTCACCAAAGGATTTACCTTTAAGGCCAATACTCGACACACATTCACTGTAACAGTCAGCAAAATTAATAATGGTATCAACATCGGTATCGGTGATTGGGTTATTGACGAAACTGACAATGGAGGTAGTGCGGAATAAGACTATAAAAACAAGGATTATGAATGCTGCTGAAAGACTTCCTTATATCTCCGAGGTGCAGAAAGAGCATAAGCCTGTAAAAGCACTTAAGAACAAAGAGGAAATATTCCCGTTAAGGGGAAAGGTCAAACTCTATAAGTTCATGGATTGGGATGCTTTTAAGGGCACCCTATCCAAAGGCTTACAATTTTGTGAGCCCAGTTGTTGGCCCGACAAGTTCGAATCGCGTTTTTACGAAGCGGATTACTCATCAGTTACTCATGCAACCGAACCACTTCCTCGTCAGTTGTATGCATGTTGCTTGGCACTTGAAGGGAATTGTGAGGCCGCATGGAAAATTTATGGTAAAGGGAGCGTTTGTGTACGCTTAACCATCCGACGCAGTGCCTTCTTGAACCTTTTAGCACGACATGTCGTGCGCGGTCTTATGGATGCCTATGAAGGAAAGGTTATTTATCTGAAGAAATATATTCTCTCAAACTTACATATTCCTAATATACAAGGAGCAACCAAGATCCACAAAGCACTTTTTAACAGAGCTACTTTTTCTCTTGATGATTTTCTGTCATTGCTCTTGCTGAAACGCGATGATTTTGAGTACGAAAAGGAAGTGCGTTATTTTCTTGTCCCACACCAAAAGAGAGAACAGAATAAATATTGTCTTTCCATCGAAAAAGATGATTGGATAACTTTAGTGGAGAAAATCACTTTGGTTAATCCAATGTCAGGAAAAGAAGTTGACTCTTTAACGGAGATGGAGGAATGTCGGAAATTCATAGGAGAAAACCTTCCAGGAATTCCCGTAGAGATTTATGACCCGAATGAGGATGAGGAAATAAAGAAGAACGGACATATTACAATCATACCATAAGAAGAAATAGAATAGCAATATGAAAAAGTTTTCAAGTCTGTTATTATTAGTAGCACTTTTAATCATTGGTTGTACCGATGATATGGGTATTACTGGTCCTGTCAATACGGATTCAAATATATCCATTGAGATTCGTAACGAGATAAACCAAGTACCAGTGACTCGTGTCAACGATGAGGGTTTCTGCGATGGTGATGCCGTGGGTATCTATGTAGTTAACTACAATGAAGATGCTCCAGGAACATTACAAGTGAGTGGAAACCAAGCCGACAATGTGAAATACACCTATTCTGAAGCCGAACAGAAATGGACACCGGAGTATGATGTGTTTTATTACGATAAGGTGACCCCTGTGGATATTATCGGATATTATCCCTATGGTGCGCCTGCTGATGTACAGGTTTACCCCTTTGAAGTGGCACGCGATCAATCTACGGATGCTGCAAATGGTCTATTGGGAGGTTACGAAGCTTCGGACTTCTTGTGGGGTAAAGTCGAAAAGAGTAAACCTATAGCCACCAAGGTCAATATAAGTTTCCACCATCGTATGGCTGGCGTGCAGGTAGAGTTAATCGAAGGTACGGGATTTGCCGATGGCGAATGGAATACGATTGAAAAGGAGGTTTTAGTGAGCAATACCAAGCGCAATGCTACCATCAACCTCTCTACAGGTGAGGTGACAGCTACAGGTGAGGTGCCCACTACTGGTATAGTGCCCCATAAGAGTGAGGGGATGTTCCGTGCAGTTGTAGTGCCTCAAACTGTTGAGGCTTCCACTGCATTGTTCAATATTACGGTAGATGGCACATCCTATATTTATCGTAAGAATGAGTCCATGGTTTACATCTCTGGTAAGCTGCACAAGTTTACGATTGAGGTATCAAAAAAGGGACAAGATGGATTGGTGTTCAAGTTGCTTGGTGAAAGTATTATAGCCTGGGAGAATGAGAATATCACGCACGACGGCTCAGCAAGAGAGTATGTAGTAATCCATGTGCCTAAAGCTTCTACTGATGAAAGCAGTGCGCTAAAAAAAACTTTCGAATCATCGGGAAAGGACTTCTCAAAGATTATTAATCTCAAGGTCACAGGTGAAATCAATGAGTATGACTTCTATTTTATGCGAGATGAAATGAGTGCATTGCAGTCGGTTAATCTTAAAGAAGTTGAGGTTGTAGAGAAGGAAATCCCAAGCGAAGCATTTTCTGGAAAATCGTTATTGACAAGATTTGTCTTCCCTGAAAATATTGGAAATATCGGAGATAGCGCATTTCAAGGTACGAATTTGGCTGGCTCTCTTATATTGCCGAATAGCATAACTGAAATAGGTGATTGGGCATTTTATCTTGTGGCTTCATTGAGTGGAACATTGAGTTTGCCAAAATCTTTAAAAGAAATAGGAGCTTATTCTTTCTACTTTTGTCAATTTTCCGGCCAGCTACAGATTCCCAATTCAGTTATCACTATTGGACAAAATGCTTTCTCAGGCAATAATTTTTCTGGGAGCCTTCAACTACCTGAAGAATTAGAGATTTTAGGGGCGGGTGCTTTTAGTGTTATATCTAATATAACAGGTTCTTTAAAAATTCCTGAGAAAATCAAGATTATAAATTCACAAGCCTTTGCTTATTGTGGCTTTGATGGAGATTTAATCTTACCACATAGCTTGTTAGAAGTTCAAAGTAGAGCATTTGTTGGATGTTGTTTTAGAGGGAACCTTCAACTTCCAGCGTCAACAATTATAATAGGAGAGTCTGCTTTTTCGTTAAATAGTTTCAGTGGAACTTTAAAATTGCCATCATCTCTGATGGTAATTGGGTCGGGAAGCTTTTATGGTTGTAACTTAACAGGTATTGTAGAAATCCCCGAGGGTATAACTTCTATCCCTCAACAGCTATTTGGTGAATGCACTAAATTAGAAGGTGTTGTTATCCCAAAAAGTGTTGAGAGTATTGGAACTGATGCATTTTACAACTGCTACCAACTAAACTCAATCACTTGCCATGCATTGACACCTCCTACTTTGACCTCGACTGCTTTTAATGGCGTGGCCAAAGATAATTTTGCTGTAGAAGTGCCTGAAGCTTCGATTGCGGAATATACGACTGCACCCAATTGGAATGAGTTCAAGCGCATTGCTGCTCATCGCGACTTTACCATCAGTCGCAACCTTTTTCGCGCTCTTAATGCGGAGAATAACAAGACATTGGTGTTGCGCGCACCCAGTGGTGAATCGTGGAGCATAGAGAGTAAGCCCGATTGGGTAACCGTGACTCCAGAGAGCGGTGTGGGAAAGACTGAAGTAACCATCACTGTAGATGAATTGGCTATGGGTGGCGGTAATCGTGATGGAGAAGTGGTGTTCTTACTTGACGGCAAAGATTATCGTGCTCGCACAAAAGTAGAGCAATATGATTATGAGTATGGCGATGGAGATGTTATCACCTATCAATCTGCAACAAAGGGCAATGGCGTAAACCTTGTGTTTATGGGCGACTGCTTTGATGCCAAGGATATAACCGAAGGTAAGTATCTCGACGGGACGAGTGAGGCCATAGAACACTTCTTTGCTGTAGAACCCTACAAGACTTATCGCGAATATTTTAATGTATATATCGTGTTTGGACTCTCTCCGGATAGTGGTATGGGTACCGTTAATACGATTCGTGAGGCAAAGTTTGGTTCGCAATATACTTTGGGCGAAGGCATTGCTCCTGATGAGACCATTTGCTTTGAGTATGCTTGTAAAGCACCAACGGTTGCTCCAGAGAATATTTCTGAAACAGTATTGGTGTTGATAGAGAACTCCTCTGAATATGGAGGCATCTGTTATATGTGGGATGATGGTTCGGCTATTGCTGTGTGCCCCATGAGTGAGGATGCTTATCCGTATGACTTCCGTGGCTTGGTGCAGCATGAGGCAGGTGGCCATGGTTTCGGTAAGTTGGGAGATGAATACATCTATTGCAATGCCTTTATAACAAATTGTCCAGTTTGTGGAGATGCAAGTAAGCCTGTTCGTAAAGGGCATAGCTTGGGATGGTATCAGAACCTATGGCTTACGGGGAATATGTATGAGGTGCCTTGGAGTCATTTGATATTCGATGAGAAATATCAAAATACGGTAGACATCTACGAAGGTGGTTATATGCACACTCGTGGCATATTCCGTTCGGAGCCGACAAGTTGCATGAACAACAACATCCCTTATTTCTCGGCCATCTCTCGTGAAGAGATTGTAAAGCGTATCAAGCGATATGCCGGCGAAGAGTATTCATTTGAAGAGTGGAAAGCCAATGATGTAGCATTAGCAACTCGTAGCAGTGAGCTGACTCGCTCGTTGACCACATATGGAAACTATCTATCGAGCAGAAAACAACATGAACCGAGATTTATGGGCGAGAAACCTAACATCAAGTCAAACAAATAATCAATGGAGGGTATGACAAAGAAAATAAGTATATGCAATAAAGCGCTGTGGGTGGCGATAGTTGGGCTCATGGTGGCAAGTTGTGATAATGACATAGTATCTAATGGTGAGTATGCAGAAACTGATGGTCAATTACATATTGAAGTGAAACACCCCTCGCTCACACGAGCTATAGAGACCTCCTTTGAGAAAGACGATGTGATAGGTCTTTATGCTACGGAGTATGCTGATGAAGTAGCTGCTCCCCTACAGATCTCGGGTAACTGGGCAAACAATGTAGCAACAACTTTTGATGGAACCAATTGGGTGCATAGCAAGAAAATCTATTGGAGTGACAACAAAATGGATGTATATGGCTATTATCCTTATATGAAGCCGTCCTCAATTAATGAGCATGTTTGGTCTGTGCAACTTGATCAGTCAACGGCAGAGACTGCTGATGCTTTAAGTGGTTATGAGGCTTCGGACTTTCTTTGGGCAAAGGCTACAGGAGTGTCGCAAGAGGATGGGGCTGCCACTTTGCAATTTGCTCATCGCTGTTCTAAACTAGTAATCAAGTTGGTCAAGGGACCCGATTATGCTGGTGTATTCCCTACCGAATCGGAACTCTATATTCATAATGTAGTACCTACAGCTACCATTGACTTTACTACAGGAGCCGTAACTAAATATGTGTATGGTGAACCCGGAACAATCAAAGCTCGTCGTGTTGATGATGAAACCTTTGAAGCTATTATAGTGCCACAACGAGTAGATACTCGTCGTCCTTTTATTGAATATATAGCTAATGGGGTATCATTTTTGTTCGATGACACTTTTGTGTTTAAAGCTGGGAAGCAGCATACAATCAATTTAATGATTAATGCTAACCCCGACCAAATACGAGTAGAGATCGGTGGAGAAATTGATGGGTGGTAATCTGTAGTAGCATTCCATGTATTAGCTTTTTCCCTATTTTCAAAGCATCCTAGGGCTTACCTGTTAGGGGTATAAAAGCGGTGAGTTTTAGACTCGCCGCTTTTATATTTGAGTCCAACTAGATGTGAAACTTCAAGAAAATTCTATTGTATTGGAATTTTGATTTTGAGGCATGAATCTCGTCATTTTACTTTCCTCTATTGATGGTATAGATGCCAGCCATAGCAAGGAGGCAGGCAACGAGGTATTTCATGTAGAAGGGTTCGCCTAGACAGAGGCATGAGGTGAGAGCGCCCACTACGGGGATGAGGGAGTTGAAGATAGCTATCTTGCCTACGGGGTTGCAGCTGATGAGCTTGTTGTAGAGGGCGAAACCGAGAGCGGAGATGCCGATGAGTAGTGCCAGAATGATAAGGCCGTAGCTTGTGATATGAGGCAGAGTGCCGTGCATGAATAGGCTGGGGATGATGAGCAAGAGTCCGCCAAAGAAGAGGCTGTATCCTGTGCCTACAAATACATCGACACGGCGCGATAGTCCTCGTGTCAGGAGGCTGGCGAAGGCTGAACACATGGCGTTGAGCACGATCATGCCGTCGCCCATGAGGGTGAACTGTCCGCCGCCGCCCTTGCCGACATTGAGAATGAGTATGCCTGTGATGCCTACGGCGCAGCCGAGTATCTTCTTTGGGGTGAGGCGGTCGCTCTTGAAGAACAGGCAGGCGAGCAGTACGACAAGGAATACACTCAACGAGTTGAGGATAGCGGCGCGGGCTCCATCGCTATGCGACAGGCCTATGTAGAAGAAACTGTAGTGTAGGGTGGTGTTGAGCAGGGCGAAGAGCAGCATGTAGCTCCAGTCGGCTGGCTTCGATACACGGAAGTTGCGCTTGGTGGCAAGGGCTATGGCGAGCAGGATGAAGCCCGACATGGCAAAGCGGATGCCGGCAAAGAGCATCTTGCTGCCTGTCATGGATTGGGTGATGCCAAACTCGGTGAAGCCGAGCTTGATGAGTGGATAGGCCCAGCCCCAAGAGATGGCTGCGGTAAGGGCAAATAGGGTAACCCACAAGGGGCGCTGGAATATGCTTTTCTTTTCTGTCATGTCTTTTGTTTTTTTGTCAACGGACAACAGTCAACAGACAATGGTCTGCTTTCGAAGGGGTAGTTTTGTTATCCGTTATCTATCTTCTATCTATATCAACTGCTGTAATATCTCTAATGATTGTAGGGTGGGAAACTTGGGGATATGTATGCTATAGTAGGTGGCAAGGTATTGAATCATTCGTGCCCTATCCTGGCGATTCATGGCGATGCTATCCATCGTTTCGTAGGTGGCTCCATTGAGTGTAAAGAGCAGTTGGGTGTCGTGTTCTGACATGATGCTCTCGCAGGCTGAGCCGTAGGGGATGAAATGTCCGCTCGTGAGGTCGAAGAGTTCGCCCTCGCTATATGTCTCCATATTGGGGGCAATGCCTAGGAATCGGGCAAGCTTGAGAAGAAACACGAGGTGGAAGTTGGCATATCCCGTCTCGGCCATGTCGAACCATCGCATGGAGTGCTCTATATATAGGTATAGGTCGGGGTTAGAAGCTTCGTCGCGCAAGGTGTAGGTCATAAACTCGGTCAGTAGCATGGCTACGCTGCGCTTGATGGGGTGCAGAGGGACATCTTGCTGTACGAAGAGCAGGCGTGCCTCCTTCATGCGCTGGATAGAGGCGTTGGGTTTCATGTCCCACTGGAACGATAAGAAGGCGAATGGCTGAAACAGACGCGCACTTGTGCCCGAGCGTTTGCCGTGCGATCCGTTAATCATGAAAGATATATGTCCGCGCGAAGCTGTAAACAGGTGTGCAATGAATGACTTGTCGTCGTACTTTACACAGCGTAAAACTATGCCTTTATCGTCAATAAACATCCTTTTTGTCCCTTATTGGTACTGCAAAACTACAAAAAAACGCATTTGTAGCAAAAAAAAAGTGGAAAGTATTTGCAGATTCAAAAAAAGTGCCTACCTTTGCATCCGCTTTCGAGCAGTAAGCCTCGGTAACACAAGGCGAGCTCACAAAAAGGATGGCGCTATCGTCTATCGGTTAGGACGTGAGATTTTCATTCTCAAAAGCGGGGTTCGATTCCCCGTAGCGCTACAAAGTTAAATTAAAAGAATAGGAAGATTAGAAATGGCAAACCACAAATCATCGCTGAAGAGAATCAGACAGACTGAAACCAGAAGATTGCGCAATAGATACTACGCAAAGACCATGCGTAACGCAGTTCGTAAGCTCCGCGCAACAACTGATAAGGCTGAAGCTCAAGCAATGTATCCTGCTGTTCAGAAGATGTTGGATAAGCTCGCTAAGACTAACAACATCCACAAGAACAAGGCTGCAAACTTGAAGTCTAAGCTCTGCGCTCACATCGCAAAACTCTAAAA
>JAFYMV010000189.1 GCA_017548225.1 Bacteroidaceae bacterium
CAGCAGCCACCTTCAGTGCCGCACTATGCTGTAGCATGCGAGCCCGAGCCTCCTCAAAGCTACACACCACCTGCTGCGAAGCAAGCGGCAACGATGCCACCAAGCACACAAAAGCTATGACACTCCTCATAGAAAAAAAACAAAATATTGTATCATAACATCACTCTCAAGGCTTTTGTTTTAAGATTGCTAATACCCATCCCCATACGAGTCAAAAAAAATACTACGCTATTGAATAAAAATAAATAAATTTATTTTGTTCTCCTCTCGGCATGTTGTACCTTTGTCCCCAAATATTTGTATCATGAGAAAGTGTGTCCTTTTCATCATAACACTCATTGCAGGAATGACAACTGCCGTAGCACAGATTGCTCCCTTCCAAGCATTATTGTCATACGTGCAAAATGCATATCACTTCAGCCAAGTATGCCAACAGGAGAAGGTGTATTTACACTTTGACAATACGGCTTATTTTCAAGGAGAAACCATCTGGTTCTCTGCATATGTAGTAAACGCCTCGACACAAACACCCGCACAGAGCAAGGTGCTCTATGTAGAACTGCTCTCACCCAACGGGGTGGTGCTGAAGCAGCTGAAGTTGAAGGTGGAGAACGGACAGGCCAACGGCTCGTTCCCCCTGATAGATGTATCCACCGAGGAGGCTCGCGCTCTGCGTGGAGTAATGGCGTTGCCCAGCGGATTCTACGAGGTGAGGGCATATACACGCACCATGCTCAACTTTGGCGATGCGGGGGTATTCTCTCGCGTGTTCCCGGTGTACGAGGCTCCAGAAAAGGAGGGCGACTACAGCAATCCCCAAATGGCGCGATGGGACAACCCCTACGATGTGCAACGCCCCAAGACCGACAAGGAGAAAAAAGTGACCGTAACCTTCTACCCCGAGGGAGGCAACCTCGTCATGGGTATACCAAGCCGCATAGCTTTCAAGGCTATGGATGCCAACGGACAGGGGGTATCCGTAGAAGGTACGCTACTCGCCGACGAGGGCGAGACCATCGCACTCAACACGCTGCACGATGGCATGGGACAGTTTACCCTGACTCCGACAAAGAAGCACTACACTGCCGAATTTGTGTATGATGGCAAGAAACACTCATTCCACCTTCCCGAGCCGATATCAAAGGGATACACACTCATGGCGGACAACCTGCGTCCCGGACAGATACGAGGACAGCTCGTAGGCCATGCAGGATGCCCCGATGAGCTGTTGGGCATGATGCTCGTCTGTCGCGGCATGGTGAGCTACTTTGATACGCTATCGATAAAGGGTGAGACCGCCTCATTTGTCATCCCCAAAGAGAAACTGTCGACGGGAGTTCATCAACTAACCTTGTTCAATGTTCAAGGACAACCCCTCGTACAGCGACATCTCTTCATCAACAATGGCATAGAGACTGGTAACATCGCCATAACTGCAGCTGCTACTCAACACGAGCCATTTGCTCCTGTGAAGATGAGCATTCAGACTACCGGCCCCGACGGCACACCACTGCCCGCAACACTATCGCTTGCCGTACGCGACAACCAGAACCTTGGCACGGCATACGCTGACAACATATACACCAACATATTACTCTCATCAGAGCTGAAGGGATACATCCATAACCCCGAATACTACTTCGAAAGTAACGACACCGAGCACACCCGAGCCCTCGACCTGCTGATGATGACGCAGGGATGGACCCGCTACAATTGGGCACAGATGGCTTGCGTAGAGCCATTCTACATCAAGCATTATGTAGAGGATGGATTGGTCATTGATGGCTATGTGCTGGGACGACTGCGCGACAAACCCATCGAAGGGGCTACCGTGAAGATGCGTCTATACTCACCCGACCGCTCGCAAAAGCAGGAAACCACTGTCGTGACTGATGAAAATGGCGGCTTCGGATTTGCCGTAGAGGAGTTTTACGACAAGTGGGACATGTTCCTTTCGGTAACGAAGGATGACAAGGAGCTCGACTGCCGCATACGACTCGACCGCGCTTCGCGACCCGCAGTACGCGCATATAGTCTGGCAGACACCTATCTGCCCCATCACCCCACAATGGACGACCTGCTACAGGAGACTCCGGAAAAGGATCCCTTCTTGCAAGATGTCCCTGACAGCGTATTCCTACTCGACAATGTGGATGTGCATGGCCGCAAGAAATATGTGGACTTCCTCACCTTCAAAGCCTACAACACCGAAGAAGATACCGAACTGCACCTTGACCAGGGGAAACACACCTACACCGTGAAAGATTACCTGACCGAAAAAGGATACAACATCGATATGACACGATATGACGGAGTGATACCCTATAACCTCACCACACGCGATGAGGTGATGGAATGGAGTCTCGAACAATGCCCCATCAACGACCGACGCGTATTGTGGTATCTGCATAATGATGACAGCAAATGGATGAAGGCAAGCTATACGCCTGGATTTGATATCGACATGGAAGATGTGAAGTCTATCATCGTATATGATAGTCCCTTTGAGTTTACCAACCACCCCATTGTACGCCAGACGCTCTCGGACAGCACCATACTCCTCTGCAACTATAATAAGCCCGAGAAACAAATACTACGCGGACTCTACATCATAGACATTACCATGTATCCCAAAGGCCTGCGCCGCTCACAGGTGAAGGGGCAACGCCAGACTACCTTCCGAGGCTATACTACCGGTATGGAATTCTATGCTCCTGAATATCCCAATGGACCCATCAAGGGAGATGTAGACTATAGACGCACACTCTACTGGAACCCTTCGCTTACTACCAATACGGAAGGACAAGCCGAAATACTTTTCTATAATAACGGATATAGCAAACAATTCCACATCAGCGCCGAAGGTATCACACCGCAAGGTGTCGTGATGTATGGAAAATAATTTGAACATATAACCAAATAATACAAACTTAAATTAAAATGAAAAAGACCTTACTAATCATTTGCTGTCTACTGGCGGGATTGAGCATCAACGCCCAAGACACAAAAGTTGAAATCAAGAGTGCAACAGCAAGTAGTACCCAACCGAACAATGAGGCGTCAAAAGCCATTGATGGGGATAAGGGCACCATTTGGCACAGCACATGGAGCTCTGCCACACAGTTCCCTGTTACATTTACCGTCACATTGAAGGAGGAAACTCACGTGGACTATGTGCGCTATATCCCCCGTCAAGACAACAACTCTAATGGGAACTGGGATGTGGTGTATGTAGCCTATTGCCCTACGACAACTGGTAACGATTTTACGACAATTGGACAATTCACTCTAGGCGGAGTAAGTTCGCAAAGTGACCTTTGGCTCACAGATGAGGGAGTTACTTGCGGAAAGATTAAGTTTACCATTGAATCTGGTTCTGGCCAATTTGCTTCAGCCGCCGAGATAGAAGTATATGCCGTGGATAATAGCCATAGAGACATGTACGCACAATACTTTACCGATGCCGTGTTCTCGGAGCTCAAGCCTGAGGTCACCAGCAGCCAAGGTATTGAAGATGCAACACTGAAAGCACTCGTAGACAATTTGTTGAGCAACAAGGAAGAGTACAAGAAATTCCGTGTAGGAGAGTATGAACCCTACCTCAGCACCACAACACTTAGGGACATCATCTTGAAGGTAAGCAGTAGCTACAACAACTACGAAAACCCAACAGGTGTATACCTCAAAGCAGGCGAATCATGCGTAGTTGCCGTAAGCGGCATCAGCAGCAAATATCCCGTAGGACTGAAGATTAAGAATTGGGTGGAGAACGAAAACTCTAGTTCTTACTCACTGCGCAATGGTATTAACCAGATTACTGCAAGCACCGAAGGTAATGTATTTGTCAACTACTACACCGACGATTTTGAGAATGCACCAAATGTGAAGGTTCACTTTATCAATGCCCCTGTACAGGGCTACTGGGACCAAGCAACAATGACCAACGAAGATTGGGTAAAGATGCTTGAAGGACGCTCTGCCAACGACAACACCATTCTTATTACCCGTTCAGAGCATGCCCAGTTGGCTTACCCCGTATCAGCATGGCTGCAACACTGCCCCACCAATGTAGACTCTACCATGACCCTCTACCAACAGGTACAATGGGCCGAGCGCGACATTCTCGGCTTGGAGAAGTATGGTCGCCAAGTAAAGAACCGCCAACTCTACTATGCTACCACATACGGATTTATGGCTGCTGGTGGCGAAGATGCATATTGTAATATTACAAGCCTCGGGGCCATCATGGTACCCGACTCAAAGAAGTTTGACTTCTGGGGAGTAGGACACGAATGGGGACATAATAACCAGGTAACCACTGGTTTCAAATGGTCCGGCTGTGGTGAGACTACCAATAATATTCCAGCCTCTTGGGCGCAGTTTCACTTCACTGGGAATTGTGATGCTGAAGGGAAACCCACTTATCTGCGTCTCGAAGACGAGACTTCTGGTGTAGATGAATACTCCGGTATGCGCGGCGGACGCATGCAGACCTACTTCGAGGAGGGTTTGCGTAAAGGTGTAGCATGGCAGTTACAAGATGGTCCCGACTATCACGGTGCAACACCCGACACAAAAACTGTACCCGGAATAAACCCTGATGGTTACATGACAGGAAGTATGGTGACTACCACCACACGCAACTATGACCACTTCGTGAAACTCGTTCCCTTTTGGCAGCTCAACCTTTGGGGTACTATGGCAGGCAAATGCCCCGACATCATTCCCATGGTCATCGAGAGCATACGTACGACAAAGAACTATACCTCACACTTCAACTCTAATGGTAAGAAGCAAGTCAATTGGATGAAGTTGGCGTGCGACAGCACCAAAATCAACCTCCTCCCCTTCTTTGAGAAGGCTGGTATGCTTCGTCCCATCAATGCTTATATCGAAGACTATAGCCCTGGTTGGAACATCATTACCGAGGAGATGATTGCAGAGTTGAAGGCTTATGTAGAGGCACAGAACTATCCTGCATTTACAGAAGAAATCAACTATATCAACGGACACAACTACCGAACCTATCGCGATTGCCTTAAGCTAGAAGTGCCTGAAGAATTGAATACGGGCTGCAAATTGAATGGCAACAAGGTTACCATACAGCATAATCAAGTAAAGAATGCTGTAGCCTTTGAAACCTATAACTTCAAGGGAGAATTGCTGCGAATCACAATGTATGGTCTCGGCAGCAACGATAACCACTCATTCACACAAGTTCTCTATCCGAAGAGCAGCAACGTTGAATTGAACTCGGCCTATATCATGGCTGTAGGCTACGACGGTGAGAGAGTTAAGGTTTTCCAAGAGGAGGAACCTGAAGCTATTATGAAGAGAGTTTTCTTGAACTTGCTGAGTGAAGCCAAGGAGTATCAATACAAGACTGATACTACTGGTACAAAAATTGGCTACCTCATTCCCGACTCTATCATCGGATTTACATCATTCGTCAATGCACTTGACTCTCTCGTAGAGCACACCAACGAGGCTACACACACATATGAGAAATGGTACGATGAGTTGCAGACCGTAATCAACGCTCTGAATGCCAATACCAGTACACGCGTAAACCTTGTCCCTGGCGGCTTCTACACATTTAATGTGAGCAACAAAGAATACCAATATATCGATAATGCCAATGCTGGACTGAAAACCACTGAAAACAAAACGGAAGAAACACCTGAGAACTTGCAGTGGAGATTGGTTGAAGCTAGCAATAAAGGTACCTATTACATACAACACCGCGAAACAGGGAACTATGTTTCATATGTAGTAAGCGGTAAACGCGTCAAAGCTGAGGCCAATGATATTGATGAAGCGGTAGCCTTCACATTGGTAGCGAAATTGCCTGGTGAATTCTTCATCCAATGCGCCGATGACGAAACGATTCGCCTATACAACTACGGACAAAACAATCAGGTATATGCAGGAAACCAAACAGGAGCAAATGCAAAGTGGACAATATTGTTGAAGGATGACATGCTGACATTGCCCGAC
>JAFYMV010000026.1 GCA_017548225.1 Bacteroidaceae bacterium
ACCTTGCTCTTCATCGTAATAGACGACTCTTCTAAGTGGAATCGGATAATCTTTAGAACTCTTATATACCGTAAACTCTATGGTAGAATCAGACAAGACGTTCTTCGGAAGTCTCCGTTTCCATGAGGTTTGCTTGAACTTTAGGTTCTTCTTTGCGCGCACTACAAAGGTTGCTTCTATCTGCTCTATTTTGAATAGGTTCGAGAAGTCATTGTAGCCACGATCAAAGATGTAATATGCTCCTTTCTCATAGGGTATTTCAGGCATTGCCTTTATATCATTGGTCGATGCCGTTGTGATATGAAAGAATGCAGGAACCTTTGCTTCAATATCATAGAGGGTGTGAATCTTAATACCTCCTTTATGTTTGCGAAACTTGGCCTACTCGAAAACTTCAAGGCATAAGTCTATCGTTGTAGAGTCAAAAGCATACGCATGACCATCAAAACCGAATATTTTTTCGGTGTTTTTGGAACGTGCTTCCGCTACCAGGTAATAAGCAAAGTCCTCGAAGATTCTGTAGTCTCGTAGTTCATTTGCTTTGGACAGATTGCTCCGTGTTACGGACTTGCCCATACCTAAGTGGTACAGCTTGCGCCAATGAGCTTCGAGTGCAACGATTAGGTCGCGCAAACCTTCACGATTGGAGAGTTGTCCGAACATCATCACTAGTAGCTGATTCCAGCAAGAGAACGATTTTATATATCTGTCTCCTTGATACTTAGCAACGATTCTTCGAAACTTAAAACAATCAAGAAACTCTACTATTTGGGCGAAAACGTATTTGTCTTTATGATTACGACCGCAAAAGTAATTTCAAATCGTTGCGCGCCAAAAAGTCTTATAACAATTTAAATATCAACTATTTCAAAGAACTATTTCGATTTTTTAGTGGACACTAATGGTATCTTTCCTCTAAAAAACTTACTTTTTTATCAAACGGGCGTAAAAGATGAGTTTTTTTATGTAAGTTTGTAAAATCTTTAGTCATGCTAATGCATAAATATAAAATCAAATAATTCAAAACTAACACCATGTATCGTTATCAAAAAATTAAGATGCTACTAGCCTTCTGTATGTTGGCTTGCACAAGTCTCTGGGCTCAAGATAGGAAAATTGAAATTTCTAGTGCTGAGGCTTCGAATTCTCAAAGTGGTGAAGAAGCCTATAGGGTAATTGATGGAAAATCCTCTACCTTATGGCATAGTTCGTACAACTCAACACATTTTCCCGTTGAAATTACTATTACGTTTAATCCAGAAACCCATGTGGACTATGTTCGTTATGTACCTCGCACGAGTGGAGATAATGGTAATTGGCAGAATGTGGATGTTGCTTATTGTACTGCAGCTGGTGGAGATGACTATATACCCGTCGGAAATTTTGATTTAAATGGTGCAAGCACTGCGTATGACTTTTATTTGCCGGATGTAGATAAGTGTGGACGAGTGCGTTTTACCATTAATTCGGGTCAAGGAGGATGGGCTTCAGCTTCGGAGATAGAGGCATATGTATATAGCGAAAATGAGGATAAGGTTGCGGCATTTGAACTATATTTTTCCGATGACTTGTATACGGAACTCAGACCTGATATTGTAAATAGTAATAATATCGTTGATGCTGATGTTAGGGCATTAGTGGAATCGATATTGAGTGATGCTGAAGATTACAAGAAATTCCGTGTGGCTGAATATGAACCCTATATGACACTTGCTACACTGCAACATCGCTTGAGGACGAGTAACTACTATAACGCTTATGAGAATCCAACAGGAATCTATCTCGAAAGCGGTCAATCATGTTGGGTTGCAGTGAGTGGTATTGAGGAAGAATATCCTGTAGGTTTAAAGATAAAGAATTGGCTGGAGGATGAAAGTGTCAGCTCGTATAAATTGAGGAATGGCCTTAATTATATTAAAGCAACAACTGAGGGTAATGTTTTTGTGGATTACTATACCGACGACTTTAAGACAGCCCCTGAAGTAAAAGTTCACTTCATTAATGCTCCCGTTTTAGGTTATTGGGACCAAAAGACAATGACTAATGAGGATTGGATAAATTTGCTTGCTGATAAAAGGGCTGATGACAATCGCATTATTATCACTCGCTCTGAGCACGCGCAATTGGCTTTCCCTATTTCATCATGGTTGGTTCACTGTCCTAATGATGTAAATGCAACGATGACTCACTTTCAGGATGTGCAGAAGTCTATTCGTAATCTGATGGGTTTAGATAAATATAACTATCAGATAAAGAATCGTCAACTTTATTATGTCTCGAACTATGGATTCATGGCTGCTACAGGTGATGGAGCTTATTGTAATGTTAATAGCATAGGTGGTGTTATGACTCCTGATGCTTCACAATTTGATTTTATTAATGTGGCGCATGAATGGGGTCATAATAATCAAATAACTCCCGGCTTCAAGTGGTCTGGTTGTGGAGAGGTAACTAATCATCTCTTTGCTATTTGGGCGCAGATTCAGATAACTGGTGATAAATGGTTGGTGCTTGAGGATAGAGTAAAGGGTATTGAAGAATATTCTAATATGCGCGGTGGATATATGCAACCCTACTTTGAAGAGGCGGTTCGCAAAGGTGTTGCATGGCAATTACAGGAGGGTTCTGATTATTACAAAATGACTCCTTCAGAAACAACTGTGAGAAGACAAGATGCAGAAGGCAATGAATATGAAATGGAAACTGTTACCTATCGTAACTATGACCATTCTGTAAAACTCGTTCCTTTCTGGCAGTTAATCCTTTGGGGAACATTGGCGGAAAAATGTCCGGATATTATACCGATGGTACTTCATAGTATTCGTACAACGGATAACTATGGTGATATCTATAATACAAATGGAAAGCAGCAAGTCAATTGGATGAAATTGGCTTGTGATAGTGCAAAGATTGATTTGCTTCCCTTTTTTGAGAAGGCTGGTATGTTGAGGCCAATTCATGCTTACATTGAGGACTACTATAAAGGATGGAATATAATTTCAGAAGAGATGATTGATGAACTTAAGTCTCATGTCAAAACTCAAGGCTATCCATCTTTTACCGAAGAAATTAATTATATTAATGGTCATAACTATCATATATATCGAGATAACTTGAAGCTAAATGTTTTGAACATGCAGGGTGTGCTCAATGGAGATAAAGTGACCATTCAACATAGTGTAGCACGGAATGCAGTTGCTTTTGAAACTTACAATGCGCAGGACGAACTTATCAGAATTACCATGTATGGTTTGGGTAGTGACGATAATCACTCTTATACCCAGGTTCTTTTCCCGGAAAGTCTTGATAAAACGCAAAATGCATCGTATATCATGGCGGTAGGTTATGATGGTGAACGACAAAAGGTATATCAGAGATATAGTAGCGAAGATGATGTCGACGAAAGGGAACTTGGTAGAATTCTGTCTGGAATAGAGGATTTTTTACAATTTGAAGATGCTACAAACACCAAGGTGGGATACTATAAAACAGAATCATTGACCGAATTGAAGTCAGTTTACAATGTCGCCAAAGAGGTATACGATAATCAGGTATCCGCATCATTTGTAGCTGCATATGACATGCTTTATTCGGAATATGTGAAGGTTCAAAATAATGAATATGCCCGTATCGATATTGTTCAAGGTAATGCTTATCGCTTAGAAAACAAGCAATATTCTGGCCGTTGGATGTCTGTCAATGATGACTTTGAAATGTTGGCAGAAATATTTGCCGACACGGATGCGCAAAAATGGTATTTTGAGAAATCTGAGACAAAAGGGTATTATTACATAAAGAACAAGCGTGAGTCAACTTATCCTGGTGATGTTGAAAAGAGTAAAGTTTTAAGTGTGAACAAAACTGACAAAACTGACGCTCATGCCTATCAATTACAAGATATGGGTAATGGCTTGTGGGCACTTATTGGAGGTACCGGCATGCATTGTGGAGGATACAATTACGCATATAAGGTCGTTGGCTGGGGGGCTGAAGAAGATGCAACTCAATGGTATATTACAGCTGTAGAAATTGATGAAAATGCAGAAATGATTCATAATTTGGAAGCCTTGATAAAGAAGGTTGAAGACTTGGTTCATCAGTTGAATGAGGATGATAAGTATGCAGCAGGTGGACTTGAAGAATTGATTAGTTCTACGGAGAGTCAGTTGGATGATGCGAGAGTTGTGTGCGCCAAAACTAATCCCTCAAAAAATGAATTGGAGTCAGCTTATAATAGTCTAAACTCACAGTATGAGTTGCTTTTGGAATATTGTAAAAATGGAGAAAATGCATCCCTAGCTGCTAAAAAAGCTGAGTTGTTAGAATTGATAGGTGTTACTAATCGTTTAATTATTTCTTGTGGAACAATTCATAATTCTTCGGGAAGTTATACTGTAGAACTGAAAGCTGAAGCAGGAGGTGCTACTGAAGAATTGGTATTGGCAGTCTATAAACAAAATCAAGAGGCTCAGATAGTAATTAATTATGCAACCATGGAGAGTCAAGTGCAAGATGCTATCGATAAATTGCAAGCTCTTAAAGATTTGTTAGCTTTCGCCATTAAGTTGCCTGTAGGATTGACAATCGACGCTTCTTCTCCTAAGCTCTATACCATCAAGACAAATCGTAACGGTAATCCAGTATTGCAGTACGATATGGCAACAGGTCTGTTTAGTGTAACCCCTGCGATAGAAGGTACTCCGTCACAAGCATTCTATTTCATGAAGGGTGATGGGGAAAATGTATATATCTATCCTTACATGGCAGAGGGTAAAGTGCTAGCTACAAATGATGTGAATGATGGTCACTCTAAGGTGACGGCTATGGTAAAGGGAACTGCAGCATATGAGCAATGGACCTTTGTGGAGCAAGTTGGTGAATGTTATAATATACAGCCGGTGGGTGCTTCTACTTATTTGAGTAACTATGGCGGAGAAAGTAATATGATGGGCTTCTATAGCCTTAATCCTAGTACAGATGCTGGTTCTCTTTTATCATTTGAAGAAATGACGGTGGAGGGTAGCTATGTTTACCTTAAATTAAAGAATTTCTATTCAACAGGTGTCAAAGTATCGGGAACAATTCAAGGCAGTACGGCTGTTGGTTATTATCCTGTAGCACAAGCCGATGCTTATAATATAGCTTATAATGCAGCAGCCGAAATCCTTGCAGGAACTACTGCTACAGATAAGGCCTATCAAGCAGTTTATGATGCGCTTGTAGCTGCTAACGATGCATTGGTGATGAATATGCCTGAAGAGGGTAGGTATTACCGATTTGTGTCTGTCGTTAAAGGTGATGGTACTAATGCATGGGTCTATGCTGATCCGACAGACAACAAGCTGTATTGGGCTGAAGAGAGAACTGCTGATGAGGCTATTGCTGTTTGGAGTGTTGCTCCCTCTGGAACCGAAGGCGTATTCAGTATTTGCAATCTACATACAGGTCTCTATATTAGTCAGTTTGTCTACAATGTATCTTCTGCGTTAAGTGAAACGGCTTGCAATGTGGATATCGTTTCTCTTTCTGGTGATGGTCAGGTCGGATTTAAGTGCAACGGAGCCATGATGCATGCTCAAAGTGGTGGTGCAGTGGTACGTTGGGAAACGAGTGCTAACGATGCTTCAGCATGGCGTATTGAGGAGGTAGATGTGTCAGAGATAAAACATACAGTAAGCGTGGGAGAATATGAACTTGCTGGTCTTTTCTTGAATTATCCTGTAGTAATCCCCAATGGTGTGAAAGCCTATTTTCTCGAAGAAGCTGGTGTCTCTATTGATGCTGATGGTGTTGGGCAATTGGCATTAACCAAGATTGAGGGAAATGTTCTTCCTGCTAAGACCGCAGTAATCTTATCTGCTCCCCATGACGTTTATGATTTCTGCTATACAGATGAAACAACTATGGATGATTTCTCTACTAACTTGTTGAAGGGTAGTGCCTACCAGGAATACCTTGAAGCTGATGTAAACCGTCACTCTTATGTGCTCGGCAGTAAAGATGGTATTGTGGGCCTATATAAGGATGATGTGATGTGTGGACCGACAGGAGGAGAGGGGACAACACACCGTAAAGTATCGGCCAATGATGTTTTCTTTGATTGGAATGGTGATGTCGTATATCTCCGTATTGATGACCAAACAACAAATGTCGCAAATGCGATAGTGAAAAAGAATTCCGTAATCTACGATTTGTACGGACGTTGTATTGTTAAAGTAGTAGCGTCGGGACTTTATATTGTTGACGGGCAGAAGCAATACATACTTATTAAGTAGGAATCGTCGTGAACAATTATGCCCCATCATGAAGTTTTGCGACAGATTGATGGGGCATAAATAAATGGTAATGATATAGATGTTTGCCTATTTTTACGATTCTGAGAATCGTAGAGGGGGAGGTGGTATGAACTTTCAACGGATAATACCCCCTCCGCTTCGCTCGTCCCCTTAAGGGGGGACAATCCTTAATAAGGGTGAACTCCTATATTATCTCCTAATAAATACTAACGAAGAGTTAGTTAAGAGGTTTGCTTTATTTGAATATTGTATGCATACACAAGAGAGAGTCGCAATTGGCAATTGCGACTCTCTCTTGTGTTTTCTTATTACTTCAACTCAAAGAAGGTGGTGAAGGCGCGGCAGGCGTACTCGTGGTCGACGGCGGCTGCGGTCTCACGCACCGAGTGCATCCCCCACATGGGGTTGCCCATATCGACTCCGCGCATGGGGAGCTGCGAGGTGAGGATGTTGCCTAAGGTAGAGCCTCCAGCCATGTCGGAATGGTTGACGAAATATTGGAAAGGTACTCCAGCAATACGACATATCTCTGCAAAGACGGAGGCTGACTCAGCATCGGTAACATATTTCTGATTGGCATTGATCTTGATTACAGGGCCACCTCCCATCACAGGGTGGTTAGTGGGGTCGTGCTTGCCGGGATGGTTGGGGTGCAGGGCATGGGCCATGTCGGCAGAGATCATGAAGGAGTGCTCGAGGGCACGGTACAGGCCGTCGGCGCTGCATCCGTCATTGGTGACGACGCGCTCAAGGAGATTGCGTAGTACGGGCGAGGCGGCTCCTTGCTTGGTGCCGCTGCCAGTCTCCTCGTTGTCGAAGATGGCGAGCACTTGAGTCATGGGGGTAGCATTGCTATGGAGTAGGGCGTAGAGACCAGCATGCACCATGGCAAGGTCGTCGAGACGGCCGCTGGAGATGAACTCTTCGTTAAGCCCTACGAGTTGGGACTTTTGGGTGTCATAGAGCGAGAGGTCAAAGTCAAGGATATCGGTCATTGATACGCCGAGCTCGTTGGCAATGGTCGTGAGCAGGAGGTTGTCAGCTTCGAGCTTGCTGTTGATGATGCTGATGACGGGGAGCATGTCGACCTGCTTGCTCAAGGGGTTGCCATCGTTGACCTGACGGTTGAAATGGATGGCGATATGAGGAATGATGAGCAAAGGACGCTCAATCTTAATGCGACGCACTTGGGGCTTCAGGGGATTGGTGCCACGAAGAAGCACACGGCCTGCGAGCGAAAGGGGACGGTCAAACCAAGTATAGAGGATAGGACCGCCATAGACTTCGGTGTTGAGCTTGACAACGCCTCCCTCGGTGTACATCTCAGGAGCGGGTTTCACACGGAAACAGGGTGAATCGCTATGGGCACAAATGAGCTTGAAGCCTGCCTCGGCTGGATGGGAGGTACCCATACGGAAGGCAAAGACGGCCGAATCGTTCTTGGTAATGAAGTAACCTTTGCCAGGAATGAGCATGGGGAAGGGCTTTCCGGCATCGAGACGGGTGAAGCCCGCTTCGGTGAGCTGCTCTTCGACATAGGCAGCGGCAAGGAAATTGACGGGCGAAGCATCAAGCATCGCCATTAGTTGTGGAATCGGATGTGTATTCATAATTGATTGTGTATAGTATTAATCATGATGCAAATTTAATGTATGGTGGGCACAATCGCAAAAAGGTTTGTGTAAAATTATACAATAAGTTGCAAATAAATGTTATATGGGGTGGGGTGTTCGGAAAAAAAGTGTTACCTTTGCGTCAGTTTTTGAAACTAAACAAAAAAAATAAGAATATGAAGAAAGTATTGTTTGGCTTGGTAAGCCTGTTGGTCGTGATGACCTCATGTAAGTCTAAAGAAAGTGCCTATAAGCAGGCATACGAGAAGGCAAAAGCACAAGAGACTGCACAGGTGCAGGTAAATGCGCCCATGCAGGTGACTCCTGTTGCTGCACCCGAAGTAACGGAGGATTATGATGCTACCCCCGTGCGTCAGGAGCAAGTAGTGGCTGTAAGTGGCGAACTCAAGGCTTATAGCGTAGTATGTGGTAGCTTTAGCTTACAGACCAATGCACAGGCGCTGAAAGAAAACCTCGTGAACGATGGATACCAGGCAGGTATCGTGAAGAATGTGGACAAGAACATGTTCCGCGTAATCATTGGCTCGTACGACACCAAGGCTGAGGCTGCAAAGGCTCGTGAGGCGTTCAAGATGAAGTATCCTAACCGTGCCGATTTCCAGGGTGCGTGGATTCTCTATAGCAAGTAATCAGGTACTCATATATAAATAAAAGGGTGACCACGAGGTCGCCCTTTGTTTTGACCTCTCATGATATATGGCGCGTATATTGGCTATAGACTACGGTAAGAAGCGTACGGGATTGGCGGTAACTGATGTGTTGCAGATCATCGCCAATGGATTGACTACAGTGCCCACACACACGCTGATGGACTATATTCTCGATTATGTAAAACGAGAGCCTGTGGAACGCATCGTGGTGGGACTGCCCAAGCAGATGAACAACCAACCGTCAGAGAATATGGTACGCATAGAGCCTTTCGTGAACAGATTGCGCAAGGTGTTGCCCGATATCCCTGTGGAGTATGTGGACGAACGATTCACTTCGGTGTTGGCACATCAGGCAATGCTTGATGGCGGACTGAAGAAGAAGGACCGTCAACGCAAGGAACTGGTCGACGAAATAAGCGCTACTATCATACTGCAAAGCTATATGGATAGCCGGAGGTTTAGAGTTTAGTGTTTTATTTAGGAGTGAAGGAGTATAGGAGTGAAGGAGTGCAGACAATACCTCAATTACACGCATTCCCCCTCACCACTCAACTTTCACCCCTCACCCAATTTTAATTTTCAACTTTTAATTTCCAATTCTAAAATATGATTCTTCCTATTTATACCTACGGACAGCCCGTATTGAGAAAAGAGGCTGAAGATATCGCTCCTGACTATCCCGAACTGAAGGAGCTTGTTCAGAACATGTTTGAAACAAACGAACGCGCCGATGGTGTGGGATTGGCAGCTCCGCAGATTGGTCTGCCCATACGCGTGGTTATCGTAGACCTTACTCCGCTGGCCGAAGATATGCCCGAGTATGCGGACTTTAAGCGTGCCTACATTAACGGATACATCGTGGAGGAGGATGGCGAAACTATCCTCATGGATGAGGGCTGCTTGAGTTTGCCCGGTATACATGAGAAGGTACCTCGTGCAGAGAAGGTACGCATACAGTATGTAGACGAGAACTTTGTGGAGCACGATGAGTGGGTAGAGGGCTTCTTGGCTCGCGTCATCCAACACGAGTTTGACCACTTGGAGGGTAAGGTGTTTACCGATCGTATCTCTCCGCTACGCCGTCAGATGAACAAGGCGAAGTTCAACGCGCTACTCTCAGGCAAGGTGCGTTGCGAGTATAAGGTGAAAGTGGCGAAGAAGTAAGCTGTTAGCTGTTGGCTATTAGAGGTTAGCCGTTGGTGATTAGTTTAACACCTAGATTCTATACCTCTTAAACCATACTTTTGTATATCTTGTGTGTTTTATATTCATGCAAGATTGAATGGTAGCATCTGATGAAGCGTATAGTGTTATTACCCATACTCTTGTGTCTTGCACTACTGTCCAAGGCACAAGTGAATACCGACCACATGATGAGGGTCGGTCGTAATGCATTGTACTTTAGCGACTATGTACTCTCGATACAGTATTTCAATCAAGTGGTCAATGCCAAACCCTACCTCTATGAGCCTTACTTCTATCGCGGGCTGGCAAAATTTTACCTTGATGATTACACCGGTGCTGAAAATGACTGCTCTGAAGCTATCCGCAGGAATCCATTCGTGGTGGATTGCTACCAGCTGCGCGGATTGACACGGGTGAATCAGGGAAAGTATGCTGAAGCTATTGCCGACTATCGTAGTGCCTTGCAGCATGCTCCCGAGCATGAGGGGCTATGGCACAACCTGGCGCTATGCTATGCTAACCTGAAGGAGTACGATGCCGCCGTGGAAGTGCTCGACACGGTGGTGCGCATGGTACCAGGATATGCTCCGGCACTGAATATGCGTGCTCAGGTGCACATACAACAGGAGGACACTGTGGCGGCTCTTGCCGAC
>JAFYMV010000190.1 GCA_017548225.1 Bacteroidaceae bacterium
CAGTATTCCACTCTTGCCCAGCAGCAGGAGCACTCCTATATTGGTCATATCGGCAAGGCCATTGAGCCAGCTATCGCCCCGCTCGGATTCGATTGGAAGATGGGTATCGGCCTTGTGAGCGGTGTGGGAGCCAAAGAGCTTATCGTAAGCACACTCGGCGTGCTCTATGCCAACCAGGAGGTCTCTGATACCGCAGAGAGCGAAGCCCAAATAGCTGCTGCTCTCAAGACCGTCACCACCCCTGCGGCTGCCCTTGCCTACATGCTTTTCGTGCTCATCTATTTCCCCTGCTTGGCTACACTCATAGCCATTAAGAAGGAGACCAAAGGGTGGGGATGGCCCCTCTTTACTGCCCTGTACACTACCGTCTTGGCATGGGTAGTAGCCTTTGTGGCCTATAGAGTAGGATTGATGTTGATGTAACAGGTAAAAGAAACGATACCCCGCCCCTCACAATCAGTTATCAGGTTGATAGGATTGGGAAGTTACAGAGAATAAACACATGAAAATGATGACTTTTGCCAACGCCCCCTTGCAACACCTTGTTGTAGTACTCATTTTTGCTATCTGCCTCTATTGGGTAGTGCGCCGTGTCATGCGTATCATATCGCGTGCCAAGCACAACACTCCTCATTGCAACACCTGCACCGAGACCTCATGTCCCCTGCGCGAAGCCACCAAAAAGAAATGTACTTGTGAATCTTGTTCTGAAGTTCGATAAAACAGTTTGGTATCTCATCTCTTTTCTTTTTACTTACTTATTGTCAAAACTTTTGCTTTAATTTGTGCGTTTTTCGGACAAATTGTCATTGCTCGATAGAGTGTGTGGCTTTGGAGTAGCTTTTGTAGGTGGTCAGTTGAAGCGATAGACGATAAATATTGTGCGATTTGCGGGTTATATCGCATTGGCATATTCGTTTTTCGTCATCGTATTCACTAAAAAATGTCTAACTCTAATCTTAAAAAACAAAACAAACCATGAACGGAAATTTTGCAAACAATCAGAATGAGAAGAATGGCTTTCTCAATCGATTCGCCATTAATCTCAATGAAGCAGCCAAGAATGGCAAACTTGACCCGGTGATAGGACGCGATGAGGAGATACGACGCATATTGCAGATATTGAGCCGTCGCACCAAGAACAACCCTATACTTATCGGTGAGCCCGGTACGGGTAAAACGGCTATCGTAGAGGGATTGGCCCACCGCATCTTGCGTGGCGATGTGCCTGAAAACTTGAAACACAAGCAAGTGTACTCACTCGATATGGGTGCATTGGTGGCGGGTGCCAAGTATAAAGGTGAGTTTGAAGAACGACTTAAAGGAGTGGTGAACGATGTTGTTCAGTCGGCCGGAGAGTGCATACTCTTTATCGATGAGATACACACGCTTGTAGGGGCGGGTGCTGATGGCTCGGGTGCTATGGACGCAGCCAATATTCTAAAACCAGCATTGGCGCGTGGCGAATTGCGTTCGATAGGCGCTACCACATTGGATGAATATCAGAAATACTTTGAGAAGGATAAGGCATTGGAACGCCGATTCCAAACGGTCATCGTAGATGAACCTGATGAGGCAAGCAGTATATCTATCCTGCGTGGTATCAAGGAGCGTTATGAAAGTCATCACAAGGTGCGCATCAAGGATGAAGCTATTGTAGCCGCTGTAGAGCTATCGAGCCGATACATTACCGAGCGTTTCCTCCCGGACAAAGCCATCGACCTCATGGATGAGGCAGCTGCCAAGCTACGCATGGAGCGCGACTCGGTACCCGAAGAACTTGATGAGATTACCCGTCATCTGAAGCAACTAGAGATTGAGCGCGAGGCTATCAAGCGCGAGAAGGATGAAGCCAAACTGGCTCAACTGACCGAAGAAATAGACTCTTTGCGTAGTCAAGAGCGCGAGCTGTCGGAAAAGTGGCAGGCCGAGAAGCGACTCATCGATGAGATACAGCAGAAGAAGCAATTGGTAGAGCAACTTAAGGTGGAAGCTGACCGTGCCGAACGCGAGGGCAACTATGGACGCGTGGCGGAGATTCGTTATGGCCGTCTCAAGGAGGTAGAGGCACAAATCGCTACTACCGAGCAACAATTACATAGTAAACAGGGTAGTGGAGCACTCATCAAGGAGGAGGTAACGGCTGATGATATTGCCGATGTCGTGAGTCGTTGGACGGGAATTCCCGTGAGCAAGATGCTCGAGAGTGAGCGACACAAGTTGTTACACCTGGAGGAGGAGTTACACCGTCGTGTCATCGGTCAGGACGAGGCTATCGCCGCCGTAGCTAATGCCGTGCGCCGTAGCCGTGCCGGCATGCAGGATCCCAAGCGTCCGATAGGCTCGTTTATCTTCCTCGGCACTACAGGTGTGGGTAAGACGGAGTTGGCGCGCGCATTGGCCGACTATCTCTTCAATGATGAGCGACTGATGACACGCATTGATATGAGTGAGTATCAAGAGAAGTTTTCGGTGACCAGACTCATCGGTGCGCCTCCGGGATATATCGGTTACGATGAGGGTGGACAACTCACTGAAGCTGTACGCCGCAAGCCCTATTCAGTGGTACTTTTTGATGAGATTGAGAAGGCTCACCCCGATGTGTTCAATATCCTGCTACAGGTACTCGACGATGGTCGCCTTACGGATAACAAGGGACGCACGGTGAACTTCAAAAACACGATCATTATCATGACATCAAACTTGGGAAGTGCACTTATTCGTGAACGACTAGAAGGTGCTCACGGCTCAGTGTCCAACACTCAATTAGAGAAATTGCGTGGCGAGCTTATGGAGATGCTCAAGCAAACCATCAAGCCTGAGTTTCTCAATCGCATTGACGAGACCATCATGTTCCTTCCCTTAAATCGTGAGGAGATAGCTCAGGTCGTGCGCCTGCAAATCAATGGGGTGTGCCGTATGTTGGCCGCCAATGATATACGCTTGCGCCTCACAGAGAAAGCGGTGGACTATATTGCTGACGCAGGTTATGATCCCGAGTTTGGTGCACGCCCCGTGAAGCGAGCCATACAAAACTTGTTGCTCAATGTGTTGTCGACCAAGATACTCGGCATGGAGATTGACCGCACACGAGAAATCGTTGTCGATGCCAATGCCGAAGGACTGACATTTACGAATTGATATCTATATGGCATAAGAACATAGGGCACTCTACAGGGAGTGTGTCTATGTTCTTTTCTCTTGCGTTCATCTCATTTATTTGAATTAGCTTCAGCGAGTAACTTGGCACTCGTGGTGAAATATTAAGGCAGAGCTTTATATTTCGCTCGTTTATTCTTAACTTTGCAAAAAATAATGAAGATATGATATTGCCTTTTACTCGATGGTGCGTCGTGGCTACTATGTTAGTTGCATCGCTTTTTACAAAATGTACATCAACAAATCAATCAAATACAGATAATATGGAATCAACGACACCTCAGGTACGCATCAGTACCAACTATGGCGACATCGTAGTGCGCCTCTATGACGAGACTCCCGAGCACCGCGACAACTTTCTCAAGTTGGCACGCGAGGGTTATTATGATGGAACACTCTTTCATCGTGTAATCAAGGACTTTATGATTCAGGGTGGAGACCCCGACTCAAAGGGAGCCCCCGCAGGTAAGCATCTTGGTGCTGGTGGCCCCGAGTATACGCTTCCTGCAGAGTTTGTATATCCGCAGTACTATCACAAGCGTGGTGTGCTCAGCGCCGCTCGTCAGGGCGACCAGGTAAACCCCGAACGCCGCTCGTCAGGCTCACAATTCTATATCGTGTGGGGTAAGAAGTATAGCGAAGCAGAACTGAAGCAGATGGCATCGCAACTCGATGGCCAGCGCGGTCAGCAGATTTTCAATGGTCTTGCGGCACAACATCGTGATAGCATACAGGCAATGTATCAGCGTGGCGACCAGAAGGGACTCATGGCATTGCAACAACAATTGGCCGCAGAGACAGATAAGATACTTAAGTCTACTCCCGGATTCACCTTTACTCCCGAGCAGACCAAAGATTATACTACTATCGGTGGTACTCCCTTCCTCGATAACCAGTACACTGTATTTGGCGAGGTGGTAGAGGGTCTCGATGTGGTGGAGAAGATTCAGAAAGTTGCCACAGGTAGTGCCGATCGTCCTAAGGAAGATGTGGTGATGACAGTAACGGTAATGGAATAACTCCTGTCGATAAAATGATAATAAAAAAGAGTACCTAAGGTGCTCTTTTTTTTATTCTTGTACTCCATAAACCTCTCGGTGTAGGGTCATGGTTATGTGGGGAAGGGAGATAATCTCGGTGTTTATGGTGCCCATGAGTCGGAGTGGTACGGGGTTTCTCTCGGGAGTATAGGCGGGTTGTATGTAAGGATATTCGTGTAGAGTAAGGCCACTGCGTTGGTAGAATTGTATACGACGATGGGTGATATCGTCGGTAGGAGGCTCGGCTTCAAGGATAATGGGTTTCCGTTGCGTCGCGATGTAGGTTTGCAATGCTTTACTACCATAGCCCTGTGAGCGTAGTGCAGGAACGATAGCAAAGTGTTCGATGTAGATGAATTCATCAAAATGCCATGTGGTGAGCATGCCGACAAAGGTATCTGAATCATCGGTAATGGCATAGGCGATGAAGCGCAGGTCGTGCTCGATGAGACGGGTTATATCTTCTATAGGGCGTTGCTCATCGATGGGAAATGAGGTGTGATAAACGAGCGCAAGCGAGTCCCAATAAGGGCTCGCTTGACTCTCTATTTTGTTTAGTTGTAGCATGCGATTTGTTTGGGGTGTAGTGTCGTTTCTAACTCCTAATTCATAAGTCTCTCATACTTCAACTTGTCGGTATCCTTGTCGTATGTAACGCTGATGCTTTGCTCGCCTTCTACGGCATCTTCAATGAGCATTTCAGATAGCTCGTCCTCGAGGTAGGTCTGCACGGCGCGCTTCAAGGGACGGGCTCCATATTGTGGGTCATATCCCTTGCGACTGATGTAGCTGCGTGCCTCCTCGTCGACATTTATCTGGATGTCAAGAGCACCGAGACGGGCGATAAGCTTGTCGACCTCAAGGTCGGTGATGTTGCGCAGTGCAGTGCCGTCGAGCGTGTCAAAGGTAACGATCTCGTCGATACGGTTGAGGAACTCGGGTGAGAAGGTTTTGTTGAGCGCCTTCTGGATGACACTGCGTGAGTGCTCCTTGTCGTCAAACTCCATGCGGGTAGAGAAACCTACGCCACGACCGAAGTCCTTGAGCTGGCGCGATCCTACATTAGAGGTCATGATGATGACGGTATTGCGGAAGTCGATGAGACGACCATTTCCATCGGTCAAGCGACCTTCGTCGGTAACTTGCAACAGGAGGTTGAATACATCAGCATGGGCTTTTTCTATCTCGTCGAGTAGGATGATAGAGTAGGGGCGACGGCGCACACGCTCCGTGAGTTGTCCACCCTCTTCATAGCCCACATAGCCCGGAGGTGCTCCCACGAGACGCGATACGGTATGCTTCTCCATGAATTCACTCATGTCTACGCGGATGAGCGCATCGGTAGAGCCAAACATGTGGCGGGCAAGCTCTTTGGCAAGGAGAGTTTTACCTACACCTGTAGGACCAAGGAACATGAAGGTGCCGATGGGACGGTTGGGATCTTTCAAGCCAAGTCGGTTGCGCTGGATAGCCTTCACTAATTTGTTGATGGCATTCTCCTGTGCGATGACACTATGGTTGAGTGCTTCGCGCATCCCTTTGAGGCGTATGCCTTCAGATTGTGCCATACGCTGTACGGGGATGCCGGTGATTACCGATACGGTCTCGGCGATCTTCTCGGCATCAACGGTCTGGCGGTGATCCTTCAAGCTTGCTTCCCAATTGCGCTTCATCTCGGTGAGTTCGTTCTCGAGACGACGCTCCTGGTCGCGATAGTCGGCGGCCAGCTCATAGTCTTGATTCTTTACAGCGAGATTCTTCTGGTTGTGCGCATCAGCAATGCGTGCCTCTTGTTGTTCAATCTCTTCGGGTACCTGTATATTGGTAAGGTGTACGCGTGAACCGGTTTCGTCGAGTACATCGATAGCCTTGTCAGGGAAGCAACGGTCGGTGATGTAGCGTGCCGAAAGTTGTACGCAAGCCTTGATAGCCTCGTCGGTATAGTGCACATTGTGATGATCCTCATAGCGGTCCTTGATGTTACGCAAGATATGTAGTGTCTCCTCCATATCGGGAGCCTCCACGACAACCTTCTGGAATCGGCGTTCCAGTGCTCCATCCTTTTCGATAGTCTTGCGGTATTCATCGAGAGTGGTAGCACCGATGCATTGTATCTCGCCACGAGCAAGTGCGGGCTTCAGCATGTTGGCGGCATCCATAGAACCGGCTGCCGATCCTGCTCCTACGATGGTGTGCAACTCATCGATAAAGAGTATGATGTTGGGGTTCTTCTGCAACTCATTGAGGATAGAGCGGAGTCGTTCCTCAAATTGTCCGCGATACTTGGTGCCGGCAACTACCGACGCCATATCGAGCATTACCACGCGCTTGTCAAAGAGGATGCGCGACACCTTCTTCTGTACGATGCGTAGTGCTAATCCCTCTACGATAGCAGATTTTCCTACACCGGGCTCGCCAATGAGTACGGGGTTGTTCTTTTTGCGTCGGCTCAATATTTGTGCCAGGCGCTCGATCTCCTTGTCGCGTCCGATGACGGGGTCCATCTTGCCTTCGGCTGCGGCGCGTGTCATGTCCACACTGAAATTATCGATGACGGGTGTGTCGCTAGATGATTTCTGTTGTTGAGGCTTTGATGATACGGTTTGACCTGCTTTGTTGGGGCGCTCTGAAGGGAATTCGTCATCCTCCTCATCATCTTCGAAGAAGTCGCCGCCCATGCTTGGAGTGCTATGGTCCGACTTGATAGAGAGGAGGTCAAACACTTTGTCATAGTTGATTTCATTCCGTGTCAAAATGGCAGCAGCCATATTGTGTCCATCCTTGAGTATCGCGAGTAGCAAGTGTTCAGCTTCGGCAATAGATTTCTTGAGTACGCGTGCTTCGAGCAAGCATAGTCGCATTACCTTATTGGCTGTAGCATTGAGGTCGAGCGAGCGTGCCACATCGTTGAAGGTGTTAACTCGTTCGATATCGTTCTCGATTTCGGCCTTGATGTTCTGCAGGTCTGCATGTAACTTGCTCAATAGTGTTGTGGCGGTGTTGTTGCCATCGCGGAGCAGTGCCAGCAGCAAATGTTCTGGTCCGATGCTATCGCAACGCAAGCGTCCAGCCTCCTCACGACTGTACTCGAGTATATCAGATAGTTTTTGTGAATATTGTCTGTTCATATTCTTTGTTTTCTTCCTGTTCTTATTCGATAATGCAAAGATAACGCATTAAAATCGGTTCTTCTATACCTATTACAATATATTACCGACAAATAACATGCCATAACTTTTAAGCATGACATATTAACAAATGTTTTTGTTCACGGAAGCGGGTGTGATATGCATAAAAAAAGAAAAGTCATCAAGAATTTGATGACTTTCTTTTGAGGTACCTGGCGGATTCGAACCGCCGTACACGGTTTTGCAGACCGTTGCCTAGCCACTCGGCCAAGGTACCCTTGTGGTTTGCGAGTGCAAAGGTAGTATATGTTTTTTGAATCACCAAATATATTGTGATATTTTTTCTTCTTTTATGTGTGTATTGGTGGAAAAATAGGAGCGGATGTGCGTTTTAGCTCCATCCGCCCCTGTTTTATCATTTCATCTCTACTTCCTCTTTCATGTCTATCTCGTTGCCCTTGCGGTCGTAGAACTTGTACGCAAGCAACGGGACGCTTTGGTTGGGTGTGATATGTATGCCGAAGCCATACTTTATCTTCCACCGTGTTTTGATAGAGATGAGCCCCTGATTGATGTATGCTGCTACATAGGGGTGCACATGCAGGTTAAACCGGCTAATCTTCAATTTCTTTACGAGGTAATCAATTTTGTTTTCCAATGTGTCGGTAAACAAGATCGAGGCTTTGATGGTGCCTTTGCCGAAGCATACTGGGCAGCTTTCTTCTACGGCTACATCCATGGCGGGGCGCACGCGCTGGCGGGTGATCTGCATCAGGCCAAACTTGCTCAATGGCAATATGTTGTGCTTAGCGCGGTCGCGCGACATGTTTTTACACATGCGCTCGTATAGCTTTTGGCGATTTTCGGCCGTGTCCATATCGATAAAGTCCACCACGATGATGCCTCCCATATCGCGCAAGCGGAGCTGGCGTGCCAGCTCGTCTGCTGCGCCGAGGTTTACATCGATGGCATTCTCCTCTTGGTTGGAGTTTCCTCTCGAGCGGTTTCCGCTGTTTACATCCACTACATGCAGTGCTTCGGTGTGTTCGATAACCATGTATGCACCTCCGCGATAGGGGACGATGCGTCCGAACGAAGACTTGATCTGCTTGGTTACACCAAAGTTGTCCATGATGGGCAGCATGCCCGTGTAGTGTTTTACCACATGTGCTCTTTCGGGAGCGATGAGTGATACATAGCTCCGTATCTCGTTGTATGCGGTGTCGTCGTTTACATAGATTGCTTCGTACGACGGGTTGAAGAGGTCGCGTAGCATAGCTACTGCTCGGCTGTTCTCTTCGTGTATGAGCACAGGCGGTTTATCAGCTTTCTGTACTTTGGTTATGGCGTCTTCCCATTGTTTTACAAGTACCTTCAGTTCGGTGTCGAGCTCCGCCACGCGTTTGCCTTCGGCTACTGTGCGTACGATAACGCCGAAGTTCTTGGGCTTGATGCTCTGTATGAGTTGTTTTAGTCGGGCGCGTTCTTCTGATGACTTGATTTTAGAAGATACGCTCACCTTGTCAGAGAAGGGTACGAGTACGAGGAATCGGCCAGCAAAGGAGAGGTCTGCCGTGAGGCGTGGTCCTTTGGTCGATATGGGCTCTTTGACTACTTGCACCATGATTTCCTGTCCGGTCTGCAAGATATTTGCGATGCTACCTTCTTTGGGTAGTTCGGGCTGTCCGGTAGCTTTGGAGTAGGGTGCAAGCTTCTTTTTGTCGCTGATTACCTGTTTCGTATACTTGTGGTAACAGTTGTAGTGGTTACCCAAGTCCTGATAGTGAAGAAAAGCTTCTTTGTCCGAACCTACATCAACAAAGCATGCATTCAGTCCGGGCATGATTTTCTTTACCCGTCCCAAGTACATGTTGCCCACAGAGAACGACGCTTCGCGTCCCTCTTTCTGAAATTCCACCAGCACCTTGTCTTCGGTAAGTGCGATGGTTATTTCGTTGGGCTGTACATCGATGAATAATTCGCTGGTCACTTTTCTTGTGTGTTTTTTAGGAGTTTGGTATTCTCCTGTCTTCAATACAACAATTCATTAAAAGCAACAAAGAACAAACTCAAAATCCATTTTTTGTATCTTGAAGTTTGTTCTCTGCTTTTCTCTTTTTGCGTAAGAGCTTACTTCTTGCTCTTATGACGATTCTTTCTCAGTCTTTTTTTACGCTTGTGAGTCGCCATTTTATGACGCTTATGCTTCTTTCCGTTTGGCATAGTGGGAAAATTTTATGGATTAATACTCTATTTATTCTTTATATATTCTTATTTCTTTACATTAACTGCAAATTCCTTTGCGGGCTTGAATGCAGGAATGTTGTGCTCGGGAACGATGATGGTAGTGTTCTTAGAGATGTTACGAGCAGTCTTCTGTGCTCTTTTCTTCAAGATGAAGCTACCAAAACCACGAAGATATACATTCTCTTCCTTAATCAACGATTCTTTCACCACTTCCATGAAAGCCTCTACGCACTGGAGCGCTTCAGCTTTGTCAACACCTGTCTTCTTGCAGATTTCGTTAACAACTTCAGATTTTGTCATTTTTTTATATCTTTTTGAGTTTTACAAATGTCTCTTTTTGTTTCGGAGTGCAAATATAGAGTTTTTCTCGTTGCTAAAAAAATTTATTGCTGGATTTTTTTTGTAAAACGCTCGTTTTGTTTGTTATGTCTCATGATTTTGCCTATTTTTGTCCAGTATTTATCATTATTTGTCATTGCGAAGCTCGATGGATGAAATTGTAGTGCGACTTTTTGCTTGGTACGATGAGTGTTGTCGTGATCTCCCTTGGCGCTCCACGCGCAATCCTTATTATATATGGATATCCGAGATTATTCTTCAGCAAACTCGTGTGGCTCAAGGGTATGATTACTTTGTGCGTTTCATTGAGCGTTTCCCTACGGTAGAGTCTCTGGCGGCTGCTCCCGAAGACGATGTGATGCGTATGTGGCAAGGTTTGGGTTACTATTCCCGCGCTCGTAATCTACACTATGCAGCACAGCAGATTGTATCGATGGGAGGTTTCCCTATGACCTATGACGCTATCCGTTCGCTCAAGGGAGTGGGCGACTATACGGCAGCAGCTATCGCCTCCTTTGCTTTTGATATACCCAAGGCGGCTGTTGACGGCAATGTATGTCGTGTGTGGTCGCGTGTGTTTGGTATCGATGAGCCTATCGACTCGGTGCGTGGCAAGCAGCTGATCACCGAGACGGCGCAAGCGCTATTGCCCGATGCTCATGCCGCCAAATACAATCAAGCTGTGATGGAGTTTGGTGCACTCCAATGTGTGCCGCGCAACCCCAATTGTGAGGCTTGTCCTTTGGCAGACAAGTGTGTGGCTTTGGCCGAAGGTAGAGTGGGGCAGTTGCCATCCAAGTC
>JAFYMV010000191.1 GCA_017548225.1 Bacteroidaceae bacterium
GCCTTCATTCCCATCGTAGCTGCTCCCTCGACCATCACTTGTTGCCCTACCTGATAGGCATTGACATCAGCACCATATACATCAACAATCTTCTCCTTGCTCTCGGCAGCTGAGCACAGACTTTTAGCCCCGCAAGCCGCACAAGCCGAAGCCTGCACGATGCGTACATGGATGCATCCACCCTCAATGGAGTCTACCACCCCGTCGTGCTTTATCACACCTGCCATATCAACAACATCTTTTAACTACGCAAAATTAGTGCAAGGCAAGCGAAAAAGCAAGTATACCTGCATTTTTTCCGAGCCATAGCCTAATTTAAAGCTGCAAAGAAGGTAAAATTAATGTAATGCGAGCGCAAAACTGCTTTTTTCCTTTGTCAACATTGAGATTAATGCAGACGTAAACTTACTTGACATCGTTAAGTGCATCTTGTATACGCTCCCCTATAGCCGCTTGGTTATCTAATCCAACTCTAACAAGCACAAAGGGCGCATCCGTATGATACCCCCAATCAATACAGCAATTTTCAAATACACCACGACTCATAGAAACGCTTTCCTCCTTGGTATCTTCAGCTTCTTGTATCACATTACTTGAAGTATGCATATTCATGGACTTTTTTGATGCCATATCACACAATGCATCATAGTAAGCCTTTACCCTCTCCAATCCTAAAGGTATATTGTTTTGCTCAGCAAACCCTTCTCCAATCAAGAACCGCTCTTTATCATTCCAATCCCAGCTATTTATTTCTTCCGATTGGTCTTTAACTGCAACTGATAGCTCTTGCTTGTCTACTCCATAAAAAGTTATTCCCAATCCTTGATGTATTCCTTTTGCTGCTACCTGTGTTATTGTTTTAAATTCTTCCTTACTGGCAGTCTTTTCCCAAAAAATATTTCTTTGTGCAGCAACTTTGTCCGCTACAAAAGGAGACATAGCCAAACACACCATCTGCGCCACGCCCAACGATTGTTCTATGGTGAATTTATAGCCATATTCATCTGATATTGCAGCGAACGAAGAGCGTGGATAATTGTACAATCTTTCAAGCACTTCTTCCTTGAAATCAACAGAGTAAGAATATGTTACTGCGTCTCCATTATATTCAACGTTTACGCTACTCTGCATGGGCACTTTGTTGATATCAGATAGCATTTCACACCGCACATTACCATTTCTCTTTTCTTCCCAAGCTCTTGTGAGTATCATTTTATTGGGGGAATCACTATCCATATTTACCTCGCAGGCTACAAAGCATTCGCCACGCTTATTATGGTATTCATTAATTACCCTAACCGAAAAACCATCAAATTTCAAACCCACATTTTCAGTAGAGGTATATGTTTGTTCCCTCATTACTACATTATTGTTCTCACCAAAATGTTCTATACTTTCTGTATTTAAAAAATAATCCACAGACAAGTATGCTCCTCCATTCGCACAAATATAGTACAAGACAGCATTCTGAACAGCCAAGTTTCGTGCAGTATTTTTATCATGCATCGGAGGCGATACACCTAACCACAGATTGTTGCAAGCTACATCACCCACCCATGATGGATAAATGCCATTTCCTTTGCGCTCGGACATCGCGAATGATGTCCCACCAATGTTCTGTGCCGAGAGAGTTGCAACTATAAGTGACAATAGCACAAGCACTATCCTACGCATAGTAAATATTATATTTGTATTTCTCATATACATATCGCTATTTCTTCTCATCTTGTTTTGATTCACATTTATAGTCCGAGGTTCAATGTCAAGCCTGCCTTGATATGGAATGTAATGGCATTGCCATTGTCGGGAGCAATACCACATTCAGGCGTCAGATGCACGGCAAAGAAGCGATTTATACAATATTGTACACGACAACCCAGGGAAACCGTTGAATATACGGCATCCTCGTAATAGCCTTGACCGTAGTAATAGTCCATGTCAGATGTATCCTTCTTGTACAGCAGGTCAGTGAATCCATACTGTGGAGTGATCAGGAATTTCTGTCCGCACTTGATACCCCAACCTATTCTGAAGTAGCTGGAATATGCGTTGTTATCTTTTCCTGCTTCTATATTAAATCCCCAGAGATAGAGTCCGAATCCTGCGCCCAGACGGTTGGCATACCTATGCCTTCCCACCGCACCTCCTGCAAAGCCATCAACATAGAGCGATAGTTTCTTGTAATGATTATTGGTGGCGCGATTGTACTTCTTTTCCAGGTCAAAATGGAAGCTATCAGATGAGGTGGGGAACAATTTGCTGACTGATACGCTTTCGTATCCTTTTTTAGCCAAGGATATCGTGTGATTGCCATCTTCAAAGGTAGTGATAAGAGGAGTCACTCCCATCCGTCTGCCATCCACCGTTATGTCCGCTTTTGAGGGGGAACTTGTAATCTGAACCTCTCTCAAGGCAAGGTGAGTGCTGATGGCACTCGTTTCTCCGTCTACCTTTACATTTATCTCTTCAGGATTGTATCCCTCTTTTCTGAAGGCAAATACATGATTATCACAAGTCAAGGTCAACTTCATAGGTGTGATACCTATATACTTACCATCCATTGTTACCATAGCCCCTTTAGGGTAGCTCACTATGGACACCTCCTTCATATTGGACAAATCAGCATGTACCTTATTCTCTATACCCTCTTTCAGTTCCACCGACTTTTCCGTCGAGCTAAATCCCTCTTTCCTGAACTCTAAGCGATGAGTGCCCACCAACAGATCGTTCATCAAGAGCGGTGTAGTACCTACCTCCTTACCATCGATATAAACCATGGCACGTGCGGGAGAAGAAGATATTTCCAGCGAGGTATATATCGGTGTGGGGAGTTTGAGCTGCACGATGCGCTCCTCAGGGCTACTGATGCGCACGATCTCCGAGGCATTGCGGTGCGATGCCTTGCGCACCTCTACGGTGTATTCGCCTATCTGTAGCGGACCACTCCACTGCTCATTCCCCTTCAGCTGACCATCAACCCATATCTCGCAATCAACATCGGCCTTGAGAGTTACATTGGCAAAGTTAGCCACCATCTGCACATTGAGTTCGGTAGTATCGTTATCTGCCACCGTCACCTGTTGTTCATAGGTTTTATACATGCTCTTCACCACCTTCACGGAATGCGTACCACTCTTCAGTTCCTTGCTCGTATAGGGGAACTGCCCTACACGCTCGTTATCAATATATACATAAGCGCCATCATAGTCACTACTACCACTGAGCTTTATCCAGCCATAGTTGGGGAGAAGGGCTATATTCTTCTCCACCTTGCCTTCGGCAGTCACTGTAATATGGCCTGTTTCAGTATGATAGTTAGGACGCGATACACGATAGTTATATGAGCCATAGGGCATGAGCTTCTGTGCTATGCCATCACCATCGACCGAGAGCACCTCATCATTAAGTTCCACCACGGCATCGGTGGGGGTTACGTTGAATACTACAAACTGCTTGGTCACGGCATGCGTCACCACCGTCTCTATCCTACCTGTGGTGAGCACCATCTCGTAGGTACGAGCCTTCTGAATGCTTACCGGGATATTATAGTCACGAAGGACACCCAGTTCTTTATGCATTATGGTAAGTCTTTTCGTTCCGTACGATACATACACCCATATCTCGCCCACCTTCTCTTCGACCTCCACAATGCCTGCCGAGCCCGTTTCGAAAACAAATCCCGTTTCGGTTGTCACCACCCTAATGAGTGCTGCAGCATCTCCATTCTGATCGTACTTCTGTGTACCCGATGTGATGGCTGCCATATCTTTGTCGAGCAGTCTGAACGATGCCACACTGATATTCTGTGCCGAGAGGGTTGTGGCAACAAATGCCAGCAGCATAAGCATCGCCCTACGCAGTGTATATGTCATATCTTTATATTTTGTGAACATATTATTTATCCTTATATATTGGCTTATTATTATTCCGAGACAGGACGCACCGCCTGGCCGAAGTAACGATAGTGTGAGTCCCAGTCGTAATCGTCCGAATCGAAGTAGAAGCGGTACGCGCAGTAGTACGACGCATCATTGTAGATGGGCGTAGTAGCAGACAAATAGAAACCGGAGGAGTCCACATAGTCAAGCAATGCATTGCGGCGTATTCCAGCGGCAGGAAGGAAGATAGAGTTACCGTTGGGGCCAGTAACTAAGCGACCATACACTTCGTTTTGAGTTGTCCACTCCCAAGTACATTCGTCTTTCAATTCCTTTATTTCATCCAAAGTGGGCATGCGCCAACTGCCACCCCAATTTGCTGTGGCAGCATCATAGGCTGCAGTCAAGTTATCATTTGCATCGATGATTCCGCGAGATTTCAGTACGGAGTTAGATAAACCATAGGTAACGCTATTGCTTGAAGTATAGCTTTCCTTTGTCACCGTCTCTCCCCAAGCGAAATAGTCGCCATACTCTTCGGGAGAGGTGGCACCCACATTAAAGGTTGCCCACTTGACACTCAGGCCAAGGTCTACAGCTTCGTACTCACCAGTTCCACTCGCTTGCTCGGTGGTAAATGAGTAGGTTTCGCCATACTTATATTCGCCATCGACATACACATAGGCGCAATAATAGTAGGTGGTGCCAGGTTGCAGATTCGAGATGCTAACCGAGTAAGTGCCATTGGCAGATGTTTCTATATAATAGTCGTTGAACGAGAGGTCTGACGATGTACCATAGATGACGCCACAAGTGACGTACTCATCAGTGCCACTCACCGTACCATTGAGTGTGGCGCCATCGGTGGTGATATCGGTAGCTTCGCCTGTCTCAATGGTCACCACGGGCTGGGAGGCTTCGGAGTAGACGGGGCGCACCGTAAGGCCGTAGTCACGATAGTAGCTGCCCCGGTCGTAATAGCTCGAATAGAAGTAGAGGTCGTACGCGCGGTAGCTATTGCTGTAGGGCGTAGCAGACAAATAGTTACCGTAGGAGCCCGCACCGTAGAGCGATGTGACGTTACGACAGCCAGCGGTAGGAAGGAAGATAGAGTTACCATTTGTGCGACTCTTCACCTTGTATCCATTGACACCATTTTGGGTTGTCCACTCCCAAGTACATCCGTCTACCAATTCCTCCATTTCATCCAAGGTGGGCATACGCCACTCGCTACCCCAGTTTGCTGTAGCGGCATCGTAGGCTGCAGTTAAGTTGCCATTCGCATCGATGATGCCTTGGGATTCTAACTCGGAGGTAGACAAACCATAGGTAACACTATTGGTACTGTAGTAGCTTTCCTTTGTCACCGTCTCTCCCCAAGCGAAGTAGTCGCCATACTGCTCGGGAGAGGTGGCACCCACATTGAAGGACGCCCACTTGACACTCAAGCCAAGGTCTACAGCTTCGTACTCACCTGTGCCACTCTCTTGCTCGGTGGTAAACGAGTAGGTTTCGCCATACTTATATTCGCCATCGACATACACATAGGCACGATAGTAATAGGTGGTGCTGGGTTGCAGGTACGAGATGCTAACCGAGTAAGTGCCATTGGCAGATGTTTCTTCACGATAGTCATTGAGCGAAAGGTCTGACGATGTGCCATAGATGAATCCACAAGTGACGTACTCATCAGTACCACTCACCGTTCCACTGAGTGTGGCTCCGTAAGCAGTGACATCGGTGGCTTCGCCTGTCTCGATGGTTACCACGGGCTGGGAGGCTTCGGAGTAGACGGGACGCACCGTGCGGCCGTAGTAACGAATATCGCAATCTTCGAAGACACTGCTGGAATTAAAATAGAGATTATACGCGGAACTGCTATAGCTGTCGGGAGTAGCAGACCAATATAAGCCGAGAGAGCCCGCAGAGTAGAGCGATGAGCTATAGTAATAACCCGAGGCAGGAAGGAAGATAGAATTACCATTGGGGCCAGTGATCTTGTAACCATATACACCATACCTGGTAGTCCACTCCCATCTACAATTATTGATGAGTTCTTGCATCTCGGTCGAGGTAGGCATACGCCAATCGCTACCCCAGTTCACTGTTGCAGCATCTTTGGATGAGGTCAAATTACCATTAGTATCGATGAATCCCTGGGATTGTAACTCAGAAAAGTACAAGCCATAGGTATCGCTAGTACTCTCAACATAATACCACTTCTCCCCCGTCTCTCCCCAAGCGAAATAGTCGCCATACTGCTCGGGAGAGGTGGCACCCACATTAAAGGATGCCCACTTGACACTCAGGCCAAGGTCGACAGCTTCGTACTCACCTGTTCCACTCGCTTGCTCGGTAGTAAATGAGTAGGTTTCGCCATACTTATATTCGCCATCGACAACCACATAGGCACGATAGTAATAGGTAGTGCCGGGTTGCAGATTCGAGATGCTAACCGAGTAAGTGCCATTGGCAGATGTTTCTTCACGATAGTCATTGAGCGAAAGGTCTGACGATGTACCGTAGATGACGCCACAAGTGATGGTTTCATCAGTACCACTCACCGTTCCACTGAGTTTGGCTCCGTAAGCAGTGACATCGGTGGCCTCGCCTGTCTCAATGGTCACCACGGGCTGGGAGGCTTCGGAGTAGACGGGGCGCACTGCTTGGCCGTAGTAACGACCGTTGAGGCCATAGTCGTAAAACTCCGAATTGAAGCAGAGGAAGTACGCGTAGTTGCTATCGCTGTAGGGCGTAGCAGACCAATAGTAGCCGTTGGAGCCCGCATAGTAGAGCGACGTATTGTAGCGATAGCCAGCGACAGGAAGGAAGATGAAATTACCATTGGGACCGGTAACCTTATATCCATCCACACCATTTTGAGTAGTCCATATCCAAGTGCAATTGGTACGGAGTTCGTCTTGCTCAGCCTTAGTAGGCATACGCCAATCGCTGCCCCAGTTCACTGTAGCTGCATCGTAGGCTGAAGTCAAGTTGCCATCAGCACCGATGATACCGCGAGACTCCAGCTCTGAAATAGACAAGCCATAGGTAACGCTATTGTCTGCGCTATAGTTATCCTTTATCACCGTCTCGCCCCAAGCAAAGTAGTTGCCATACTGCTCAGGTGAGGTGGCACCCACATTAAAGGTTGCCCACTTGACACTCAGGCCAAGGTCTACAGCTTCGTACTCACCAGTTCCACTCGCTTGCTCGGTGGTAAATGAGTAGGTTTCGCCATACTTATATTCGCCATCGACAACCACATAGGCACAATAGTAATAGGTGGTGCCAGGTTGCAGATTCGAGATGCTAACCGAGTAAGTGCTATTGGCAGATGTTTCTTCACGATAGTCATTGAGCGAAAGGTCTGACGATGTGCCGTAGATGATGCCGCAAGTGATAGCTTCGTCAGTACCCCTCACCGTTCCACTGAGTATGGCTCCGTAAGCAGTGACATCGGTGGCCTCGCCTGTTGCAATGGTGACCTCAGGCTTGGATATGCCAGAAGTGACAGGGCGCACCGCTTGACCGCAATTGCGTTCGTTGTAGTAGTCATATCCGCAAAGACCCGAATAGAAGAAGAGGCAGCACGCGCCTTTGACATCATCTTCGCTATCGCTATAGTTTGTAGCAGCCCAATAGAAGCCATACGCCCCGCTACCATCAAGCAAATCCTGGTCGTAGTAGCCATTGGCAGGCAGGAAGATAGAGTTGCCATTGATGTTACTCTTCACATTGTAGCCATACATACCATTCACATAAGTCCACTCCACTGTAGAATTATCGATGAGCTCTTCGAATTCATCATAGGTGGGCATGCGCCAATCACTACCCCAGTTTACCGTTGCGGCATCGTAGGCGGGGGTCAAGTTGCCGTAAGCGTCAATGATGCCGCGAGACTCCAACTCTGCATCAGACAAGCCATAGGTAATGCTATTGCTCTCGTAGTAGCTTGACTTTGTCTGCGTCTCACCCCAAGCGAAATAGTCACCATAGCCCTCGGGCGATGTGGCACCCACGTTGTATGTCGCCCACATGACACTCAGTCCAAGGTCTACAGCCTCGTACGCATTTCCTTCTCCTTGCTCTGTGGTAAATGAAAGCACCTCTCCGCGCTTCTCCTCGCCATTGACGATGGCATAGGCACAATAGTAATAGGTGGTGCC
>JAFYMV010000192.1 GCA_017548225.1 Bacteroidaceae bacterium
AACAACACGCATTTATTTTACGTTTACAAATGCTATAGAATGAGTAAAAGTGAGAAGGTCTGTAAAAACAGCCTCCCCACTTAAAAAAACAGGAATGATGGGACTCTTTCTCCTATCAGAGATGCCTAAGAATTTACATTCTCTCTGCCAAAGAATCTACGATTTGGCCGTCGAAGAGGTTGATGACGCGGTCGGCGTAGGAAGCATCGCGCTGGCTGTGGGTCACCATCACTACGGTGGTACCTTCGCGGTTCAGTTCGCGCAGCAGCTCCATCACCTCGATACCGTTCTTTGAGTCCAGGTTACCTGTGGGCTCGTCGGCAAGGATGAGTCCGGGCTTGCACACTACGGCACGTGCTATAGCTACGCGCTGCTGCTGACCACCGCTGAGCTGGTTGGGATAGTGCCCTGCGCGATGGCTGATGCCCATGCGTTCCAATGTATCCGCTACGCGCTTGCGACGCTCCTCACCCTTGATGCCGAGGTAGCCGAGGGGCAGCCCCACGTTCTCGGTCACATTGAGCTCTTCGATGAGGTTGAAGCTCTGGAATACGAAGCCAATCTTACCGCGACGATAGGCCGTGCGGTCATCCTCCTTCAGCTGGCTCACCTCACGTCCTTCGAGCCAGTAGGTGCCGTCAGTAGGTGTGTCGAGCATACCAAGGATATTGAGCAGGGTAGACTTACCGCAGCCCGAAGGACCCATGATAGCTACGAACTCACCGTCGTGGATATTGATGTCTACGCCATTGAGTGCGTGTGTTTCCACTACATCGGTACTAAATACCTTTCTCAAATTTTCAGTTCTAAGTTCCATAATTCTCTATTTTTATTGGTTCATAATTTATTCTATTTTTAGGAGTTCAGGAGTCAGGAGTTGTCGCTTCGCTAAGGAGTGCAGACAATAGTCCATACGCTGCATCAGTCGTTACATTTGTCTGAACTCCTTAACTCTATTCTTTATACAACGCCTCCACGGGATTCTCCTTCGCCGCGCGCCATGAGCGAGCCAGTACGATGGCACTTGTCACGGCCAGTACGATGAGCAGGGCAAGGGCGAACACCCACCAGTAGAGCGGTATATGATAGGCATAGCCCTGTAGCCAACGCCACATGATGAGGTAGCTTACAGGCACGGCAAAGAGGAATGCCACGAGCACCATCTTCGCATATTGCCCTACGAACATGCCGAGTATCTGCGCAATCTTCGCTCCATGCACGCGGCGCACGGCAATCTCGCGGCGGCGATACTGGGTCTCGAAGTATACCAAGCCGAACACTCCGAGCAATGATATGGCAATGGAGAGCAATGAGAAGATGGTAACGAGCGTGGTGAGTTTCTTCTCCGACTTGTACTCGGCACCCAACTCCTTGTCGAAACCATTGATGACAATCTCATCTGACTTTACCGAAGCATCCATCTTGACGATGCAGTCGACGATATGCTGGCGCACTGCCTCAAGGTCGGCATGCGGCGTAGTGCGCACATACAGATGCTCATATCCGCGCCAGCCGTTGGCACCAAACACATAGAAGGCAAAGGGCGACACTCCATACTGCAAGGGACGGAACTTGAAGTCTTCGCAGAAGCCTACGACGGGTACTTCATCACTGTGTCCAAACACCTTGTCGCCCAAGACAAGACCAAACTCCTTGCGCGCCGACTCGTTGAAGATGAGGACACCATCGGCACGCTCATCGTCGAACATGAAGTCGCGTCCTTCGGTGAGCTTTATGCCCATGAAGCGGAGGAAGTCGTGCGCCACGGGGTAGCACTGGAAGTTGATTTGCTCGCCCTTGAAGGGGCGTCCCCAGCCCATACGGCTTTGGCTCACGATATCTCCATTGGCAAATGTCACGTCGGCAATCATCGGGTTCTCCTTGAGCATTCCCTCAAAGGTCTGTCGGGTGCTGAACTCCCCGTTGATGCTCACGGGAATGCTGGTTGTGAGCAGATGCTCCTTGTTGAAACCCATATCGTACTTCATCATATAGGTATGCTGCAACTTGACAAAGAGGGAGCAGGTGATGAGCGCGATAGAGATGACAAACTGGACACACAGGAGTGCGTAGCGCAAGCGACGGCCCGAAGCACCATTGCCAAACGAGCCCTTGATGACGAACGCTGCAGGCATCGAGGTGATGTAGTAGGCAGGATAGATGCTGCTGATGACGGCAAGCACCAGACCCGATGCAGCGAGAGCGAGGCCTATCTTTGGATTGTCGGCCAATTCGGCTGAGGTAGAGATGAGTCCTGTGAGTTCTGGTGCAATCATAAATACGAGGTATGCAGCGAGCAACAGCGCAATAGCCACCAAGCCCATAGCCTCAAGCACGAAGCCCATACGCAGTCGCCATGTGGGACAACCGAAAATCTTCTCCGTATTCACACGGCGTATGCGGCGCGGCACCATCGCCATAAAGAAGTTGATGAAGTTGACAAAAGCGATGACGATAATGAGCACAGCAATTGTAAGAAGGGTCATCGTGGTGGTACGGTTACCCATTCTCGTATTTGGAGCTACAGTATTGCTCGCAAAGTAGGTATCCTCCACTGCCGTGAGGCGTATGGGGAAGTCCGCTCTCACGTCTTCGATATCGAAGGTATCACCCGGTTCTTTGATTCTCTCATAATACTTCCTGTAGATATTGTCAAGGAACAAATCTTGCTGATCGGCACTGATGAGTTTATAGTAATAGGTGTGTGCCCAATCGGCAGAGTTACTTATATCGGCCTCCTCGCCCATAAAGAGTTCCAACTTGTATAGGTCACAACTCTTGGGGAAATCCTTGAAGATGCCCACTACGGTTAATGAGAAATCTTCGCCTAATTTGATGGCATTGTCTACAGACAAACCATGCTTAGCAGCAAACGACTCGCTCAAGATTACAGCGCCAGGCTCCTTCAGTCGTTCAAAGTCACCCTCCACAAGGTTAAAGCCTATAACTTGCGGTGCATTGGGCATACCCGTCGTTGCTCTCACGACTAAGGTTTGTGGTTCATCGCTACCACCGAAGTCGTATACCGTCAAGGGGGCATCCCACGAATAGAGGTTCATCGAGGTGAAGCTCTCCACATTGTCGTCATTCTCACCAAAGAGGTGACCATTTGAGTGGTTGAAGAAGACATTCCAGGTATTGTCCTCACCCCACACTCCCTTCAACTCTAAGCGGAACACTCGGTCGGCGTCGGGGAAACATTTGTTATAGCTAAAGTCATAGTTCACCTGCACCAAGATGATAAAGGCCGAGGCGAAGGCGATGCTCAAACCCAAGATGTTGAGCACGGACGATACCTTGTAGCGGCGCAGGTTCTTAAAGAATTCTTTCATACTATTTTGAGTTTTTAAGTTTGTGAGTTTTTCTTTGTACAAACTGGAGTTTTTCTTTATCCAAACTCGTTCGTTTGTACTTTTTGTCAAGTTTTTTCAAGCCTTTGACAAAAAATTATCATAGGCTTGATAAATCTTTGTCACTACTGCGATAAGTTTTTGTCACAGGCTTGATAATTTCTTTTTTATTGTGTCAACTTTTATAGTACATGTCTTTGCTTTTTTACTGATGCGAAGTTAAAGACTCCTACAAGCATTATCCTCAAAAAATTTGCTAAAAATGCTTTTTTCGATGAAAATTGTCTAATTTTTTGACACTTTTGGTCAGTTAATCACGATTTCCTCCGCATCTCCGAATCCATCGTACCCGGCCGTGATGACGCGGTCGCCAGGTTGCAGGCCGTCGATGACCTCGTAGTAGAGCGGATTCTGGCGTGCTACGCTGATGGAAGTGCGTGTGGCGCGTGTGCCGTCGGCATTGAGGCGGTATATCCAGCGGCCGCCCGTGTAGGGATAGAAGTTGCCCTTGGGTACGAGCACGGCAGGCACGGCCGAGGAGAGTTCGATCTTCGTCTGGTAGCTCTTGCCGATGCGGGCATTGTCGGGCACGGTATCGGCAAAGAGCATCTCAATGGAGAAGGTACCGCCACGCACCTCGGGCACTATCTTGCTGATGACGAGGCCATAGTCCTTGTCCTCATAGGTGATGGTGGCGGGCTGGCCCTGCGTGAGCTTGTCCACATAGTATTCGTTGAGCTGTGCCGTGAGCTTGTAGCGGTCCATAATCTTCACCTCCCCAATCTCGGTGCCAGCACCGATTTGCTTGCCGGGGGTGACATCGATGCTGCTGAGCTGTCCGCTGATGGGCGCTGTGATGACGAGGTCGGCGAGGCGCTCGATGCTGCGGTCGAGCTTCTTCTGCTCGGCAGCGAGGTCGGCTTCGAGCATCTCGCGGCGAATGATGTTCATCGCCGAGTCCTGTAGGAGGCTCTTCATCTGCAGTTCGGCCGACTGCTTGCGGTAGGCATACTCGTCCTCGGCCAGCTCCAGCTCGGCCTTGCTCTTGATGCCCATGCGGTACTCTTCGCGCGAGAGCGTTATCTGCTTTTCCAGTCGGCGCAGGTCGTAGGCCGTCTGCAGCGTCTGCTGACGCAGGGTGAGGCTCTGCTGCTCCATCTGTATGAGGCGTTCGCGGTAGGAGTTGTACTGCTTGCTCCATGCGTCGCGCTCGTCGTCGATGGTGCGTTCCAGCTGCACGTTGGAGAGGATGAGGATGGTGTCGCCAGCCTGCAGCATGCTACCCTCCTCGGCCACGATGCGCTCCACGAAGCCACCCTCCTTGGTGTTGACCTTGATGGTC
>JAFYMV010000193.1 GCA_017548225.1 Bacteroidaceae bacterium
AATGCCGTATCCTAACTCGTAGCTCGTAGCTCACAGCTCATCCGACATCTTGTCATACTATAGTATAAACAAAAACCTTGCCACAAGGGTTTCGTGTGTCATAATCTTCCGTTACGGGTCTATTTTCTGCCACAGTGTGCCATTTTGACGCGAAAAGCGGGCTATATCAGCACAAGTCAGAGCAATGCGAGGCCTCCCTTTTTCTGTTGCAAATTTACTACATCTATTTTTTGGTAGATGGAAAAGATTATAAGTTTGTATAAGTTCTTATAAGTTCTTTTTGTAAGGGGTTGATTACGAGTGAGAAAATATTATTGCATCATTCTTTGCTGCTCTCTTATTAGCGGCCGAGCGCAACTCGATGCACACCCTGCATGGCTACCGCGTGAAGGTGATACACCATGCCATGAGGAGCACGCCAACGGTCGTGGCAGCTATCAGCTTTGAAAAGACACCCAGCGAGGCAAGCAGAGTGTAATCAGTTAATCAGTTAATCAGTTTTTTTTATTGGTGGTGAATAGTGTAAAGAAATTTTATATATATAACCTTTTTTATTACATTGTGTGATATTATTTATTTTAACTGATTAATTGATTACTGATTACATTGGGGTATTGGCGTGTGTAAAAAATATTTGATATTGAGTGTGTTAGCGGAGGTGTGGTTATAATCAGTTAATCAGTAATCAGTTATTTTCTATTCTATTTCCCCATGTAGAGGGGGTGAGAAGAGGGGTAAATGTTATAAAAATCGTCATCATCTCTACGGATTTCGTTTACTCGTAGCCCTGGGGAAGTTGAGTGCTTTACTGAGAAAATTGACTCTTTTTTCGCGAAAAGTTGACATAATTATAGGAGTTCAGGAGTCAGGAGTGCAGACAATAGCAGCGACTATGCTGCCCCATAACCTATAATCAGAAATCGTTATGTTGTCGCCTGCGGCGAGCGCGCCGCACCTGCGAAAAATATTCGTGTAGCCTGCGCCGCGCCGCGCGGGAAGGTGCGAGGAGCTCGGGCTCTTGAATACATTGTCTTTTTCTGAAAAAAGAACAATCTTTGCCGCGGCTCTATTGTGCGGATTTTTGCGGGTCTTGTAAAATTATACATACTATGTATGTATTTTGCTACCCCCCCCTAAATTCTACCCTAAAAATTTGGTAGAATGAAGGATTTTTTGTAACTTCGTAAGCCTTTTTGAGAGAAATCTAAAAACCATTTAATTAACAAAATTCCATTATGAAAATCAAATTTTTACTTGTCGGCCTACTGTTGCCGATGTTAGGATTTGCTCAGGAGTTTCAGTTTGTATCGCAAGAGCTGGATAACCCGGACAATGCGCCCTTGCCTTGTCATCCTGTGCCTCATGAGCGTCAGATCTTGTGGAACGAGACCGAGTTTTATGCCTTCTTCCACTATGGTATGAATACCTTTACCGGTAAGGAATGGGGCTTTGGCGATGAAGCCGAATCAATCTATGCGCCAAAGGCTATGCCCGACCCCGAGCAATGGGTGACCTCGGTGAAGGCGGCTGGTATGAAGGGCGGTATCGCGGTGGTGAAGCACCACGACGGATTCTGCCTGTGGCCTACAGCGACTACTACGCACAATATTACGGGTGCGGGCAGTGAGTATGGCCGCACGGCCAATATCCCTCAATTGTTTGCCGAGGCAAGCAAGAAGCACGATATGAAATATGGCTTCTACATCTCTCCGTGGGACCGCAACTCGGCTCACTACGGCAAGGATACCTATGTGACTGAGGTGTTCCTCAAGCAGTGTGAAGAGTTGGCTGAGTATGGATCTGACCAGTTTGAGATGTGGTTTGATGGTGCCCGCGGTGGCGACGGCTACTATGGTGGCGAGGGTGGCAACCGCAATATCGATGCAGCCATCTACTATGATATCCCCAACTTGCGCTGGCGCGTGCACCAGATCGCTCCCAACTGCGTGATGTGGGGCGTTGGTGGTGAGGCCCGCTGGATCGGTAACGAATCGGGCTACGCCGGCGAGACCGACTGGGCGATGACCGACCACGATACAGAGGACAACAGTATACGCGGACAAGGTGACATCAACGGATGGTTGTGGCACCCGGGCGAGAGCGATGCCAAGGCTACCACTCACGGGTGGTTCTGGCATAATGGCGAAGGGATACACAGCGCCGAGCGCCTGTTTCAGATGTATCTCGAGACCGTAGGTCGCAATGCAACACTCATCCTCAATATTCCGCCTGACCAGTATGGTGTGCTCCCTCAGCACAGTGTAACCGAGTTGGCTAAGTTGGGTCAGTTGCTCCACTCGCGCCTTGCAGTGCCCGTATATGGCCTTGACGAGACTACCGAGGCTACCGACCTTGCCAAGACTGCTACCATCGAGGTGGACAAGACCCGCGATGGTGGTAAGTATGAGAAGGCCAACCTCACCGATGGCAACAAGGATACCTACTGGGGTGTCAACGATGGCGAGCACAGCGCAACCATCACTCTCACATGGAACACTCCTCAGGTGATCCGCTACCTCGTGATGCAGGAACCCATCAAGCTCGGTCAGCGCATCAAGGAGTTCAAGATTGAGTATAGCGAGGATGGCTCTTCATGGACGGAGCTCTGCCCCAATATGCAGACCACTACCGTGGGCTACAAGCGCATTATCCCCCTCAACGGAAGTACCTCATCGAGCTACGGCAATGGCTATAATGCCAAGCAGTTGCGCATCACCATTGAGGATAGCCGCGCATGCCCCTTGCTCTCAAACCTTAATGTATATTAATAGGAGAAAAACATCAATACGAACGATTTAAAAAACACAGGAATTATGAAAAAGACAACTATATTACTTTCTGCTGCGTTGATGTTTTTCGGACTCACCGCAAAGGCGCAGACAACCATCACATTTGATACCGAGGACTATAAGGCCATCGGCGTATATGACAAGTGGGAGGAGAGCCCCTTCCGCACGTGCAAGGACAAGGACGGAAATATCATTCCTGCCAAGCTCGAGGGTAACGCAGGCGTAGCCCTCAACCCCAGCACCACACCGGACGAGGTGCTCGGCGTAGCTCCCAACAGCAGTGAGAAGGTGGTGGCCTTCCAGCGCAGCCGCTATGGTAGCAATGTATATGGCGTGCGCATCGACCTGAAGGAACCCATCCGCGTGACCAAGCAGTTGCAATATATTCATGTGATGACCTACCTCAAAGATAAACCCACCGCGAGCCGCATGATGGTGATCGGACTGGGTAAGCGTCTTGAGGAGAGCTGGAGCGGACAGTCTAAAGATGATGTAGAACAGTTCTGGAGTCTCACACCAGCCAATGTAGAACCCAAGGATGGATGGCAGGACATCGTGGTGAGCTTCAAAGGCTTCTCATACTCGAAGGAGGAGAACGCCAATAGCGGAATCGACCTTCACTCGCTCGTCATCGTGCCCGATGTGCGTACTCCCGACGAGGATGTAGCCGACTGGGTGGCCTACTTCGACGAGATCGTGGTGGACAACAACCCCAACAAGCGCTTCTCTACCGAGCAGTATGCCCTCACCTATGACAAGGAGGCTGCCATGACGCGTGACGACCGTGCAATCAACAGCGTGGGCCTCTCAGTGGGCGATAAGAGTTATTCTTCGCCAGGCCCCAATAAGAAGTTCTATGCAAACAACACCACGAAGAGTGTGTTCTCAGCTATGGCAGGAGCCGAGGTGCAGCCTACATTCAGCTACAAAGGTGGATGGATGAATGGTTATGTATATGTAGACTGGGGTCGTGATGCCCTCTTCAAGGATGCCCTCAACGACAATGGTACACCTGCTGAAGGCAGTGATGTAGTGAGCTACAATGCAGTGCAGATAGGTGGTGAAACTTGGTATAAGAGCGATGGTACTACTGTAGGTAGCGGTAACAACATCGGTGCTGGTGTACCCAAGTTCACCGTGCCCGCAGGCACCCCCGCAGGCTTCTACCGCATGCGCTACAAGGTAGACTGGAATAGCATTGACCCTGCCGGTGGAAGCACAATTATCTCTGATGGTGGCGGCATCGTGGATGTGATGCTCGATGTGCATGGAGACAAGGTGGCAGTGAATGCTTCGCAGCTCAATGGCGACATCTATGCAGCCGACGGAACTGTTCTGATAAACTATGCCGCAGGCTATGAGCAACCCCTGAAGGTGAAGATTGTTCCCGCTCCCGGCTTCGTGCAATACGGCTTCACCCTCAAGTATGGATACGATGTAGCAGCCAAGGAACAGCTCGACGACAAGGGCAACCCCAACTATATAGAGGTAAAAGTACCCTACACCGAGGTGGCTGGCGATGGCACCTACACCATCCCTGCCGAGTACATGCGTGGTAGCCAGGTGAGCATCATAGGTGACATGCAGCAGGTGCAGCCCTACACCGTTGAGGTGGTTGGTCTCGAAGGTCAGGGTGGCGTGGTATATGCCAATATTGAGACCTTGAATGGTGGCACCGTTAATGCAACTCAGTTCTTCTCTGTAAATCAGGTGGCTGCCATCGCAGTAGAGGGATACACCGCTACGGTTACTCTTAACGACCGTGTGATTACAGTAACCTATAGATTGAATGCTGTGGTGTGCGACCCAATCTCTTCTCTCTCAGAGTTGAAGAACTACAAGCTCTACCATATCAAGTCTAAGAACAACGAAGGTTATTTAGCTTGGAACGCTAGCATTACTGATACCTATCTTAGCTTGCGTGGGGTGACTAACTTTGGCAGTGGTGAGCCTGAAGATGCTGATGTTCGTGCAAAGTATGCCGAGGAGGTTAACCCTTTTGACGAGACCGTCGTGTGGCAGATTATCTTGGAGGATGATGAGTATTATCTCTATCACCCTGCCAAGAAAGCTTATGTGACCCGCGACGGAAGAGACTATAAATTTACCGAAACTAAGACCGCATTGGATGCTATTCGCGATAATGGCGATGGTTCGTTCAGTTTCCACGCAGGTGGTGGCTATGGTGATGGTTCAGAAAATTTTGCATGTATCGTAACCAACGAAGCAGCAAGCGCTGTACGCAACTGGACCTGGAGCGACCACGGTTCCGTGATGCAAATCATCGAGAATCCCAATGTATATACCCTCGAATATACCGTAGAGGTAGTGGGTGGAGTCACTGGTGGCGGTATTACCTTGGATGGCACTGACTATCTTGATGGTGCTACAGTGATGGCTACCGAGTTTCTCACCGCTGCTGATGTAACTGCAAAAAGTGTGTTCTTGTCAGAAGGGGAGGTGATTGTAGATAAGGAGAATGCTAAGATTAGCGTCACCTATTCAGATCCCGTACTTAACCCAGAGAAATACTACACATTGGAGTGTAAGGCTACCGATGGTCATGGCAAATTTATTAAGGATGATGGTACAAGTATCAATGGCCGCTCAAATGAAGGTTCATACTTTATGTTCGAACCTGGCACAGTGGCTGGTACCTATTATATCAAGAGTGTCGTATCAGGCAAGTATATCAATGCCAATGGAAATGCCGTTACTGTAGATGTAGAGAAGAAGACTGCATGGGTTCTGGGTGTTCCTGCTCATACGGCTGGTGTAGCTACCTTCGAGGATGGTGACACCGACAAGTACCTTAATAATAATGAGGAGGCTGCTCCCTGTCTTAAGGCAAACCACCATGATGGTGGCCCCGGTGAGGGCAATGCGTGCTCATTGTGGAAGTTGGTAGAGTATCCCGTATCTTATGTTGTGACCTATAGCTTTAAGTATAATGGTGAAGAATTATTCACACAGACTGCTACCGTCAATAAAGGTAGTGAATACCCTGATTATACTGTACAGCTTCCTTATGGTGTCTCTGCGGCTGCTAAGCCTGCTGAAACTGTAAATGGCAATGTGACATACGATGTGACATTGACAGCTGAACTTCCTTTCGTAGTAGCAGCCGATATGCAGAGCATCACTACATGGTATTATGTAAAAATGCACTCAAACAATCTTAAGTACATTCAGGCTTTGGAAGGTGGAAGCATCGAATGGAATGACGCTGAGGTTGCAGAAGGTGAAGAAAATTCACATCTCTGGGCTTTTGTAGGCAGCTTTACTGATGGTGCGTGGAGACTTAAGGTGGTGAATAAGGAAGAGAAGAAAGCCATCGTTTCTACAAGCGGCGATGCAGCTCTAGGTGACGCTGCAAATGCTACTGCATTCATTGTTACTTCATCAGCTGCAACAACAGATGGCTTCTGCTTGAAGTATCCTGAGGCAAACTATTTGAATGCTCAGAGTGGTTTTGTAAAGTCTTGGGGTGATCCCGATGCAGGCTCTACAATCCGCTTGGGTGACTCAGTAGAGGAGTCAGGTACTACTGCAATTACAAATGCTGGAGCAGGTGCAGAGCCCACCATTATTTACGACCTCATGGGCCGTCGAGTAGAGAAGATGGAAAAGGGCGTATATATTGTAAATGCCAAGAAGGTCGTAATTAAGTGAGTTGCGGACCTTTGCATAACTCAACCAAAATACTATGTTGATGTAGTAATGAGGTAAAAGCGAATTAAAAGAGAAAAGTGGAAAGAGGGTATCCTGCTTTCCACTTTTTTTTATACTCTATTTTCACTGAATCAATATCCTCTGCTTCCGAATATCATTGATCCGATGCGTACGATGGTGCTGCCCTCTTCGATGGCGATGGGGTAGTCGTCGGTCATGCCTTCGGAGAGTTGGCAGAAGGCATCGGAGTCGGCAAAGTGGGTGCTCTTGAGTTCGTCGAAGAACTGCTTCATCTGACGAAACTCGCCACGCACCTGCTCCATGTCGTCCGTATTGCTGCCTATAGCCATGAGGCCTGTGATGCGCACATGCGGCAGCTCGCGCCACGGCTCGGTAGCGAGTAGGGTGCGGCATTCGTCGATGGTAAGGCCATACTTGGTGTCTTCTTGGGCGATGTGTATCTGTAGCAGGCAGTCGATGACACGATTGTGCTTGGCAGCATGCTTGTCAATCTCGCGCAATAGACGGAAGGAGTCTACGGCATGGATGAGGCTCACGAACGGAGCCATGTACTTGATCTTGTTGGTTTGCACATGCCCGGTAAAGTGCCATGCTATATCTTTGGGCAGTACGGCTGCTTTGGCTGCCATCTCTTGGATGTGGTTCTCGCCAAACATACGCTGCCCGGCATCGTAGGCCTCTTGCAGTGCCTCGATGGGCTGAAACTTGGATATAGCAAGCAAGCTCACTCCCTCGGGGAGCGAGCTGCGCAGTTGCTCTATTTTGTGGGCGATGGACATGGCTTTTTAAATGTCTGCCTTATAAGGATATACATCCATAATCGGTGTCTCGGTAACAGTGGCAATCTCGTAATCGCCAATGGTGCCCTTCATCTGCTCGTCGAGGTACTTGATAGCCTCGCGAAGGTCGGCAGCCTGTACGAGAGCGTGTGAGGCACTCTTCTTCTCGGCACCGCTCTTCTCATCTACGGTGATGTAGAGGAGTTTGCACTTAAACCACTTGTCGGCACTCTCAAGGTCGCAGAAGAATATATCGGCAAACTTGACTGGCTTGATACCAGTAACCTCAAACTCGCCACTCATGAAGGGACGGATCTCCTCAAGGAAGCGCTTCTCGGCCTCGGTGAACGAAAGAGCATCTACGAGATAGGTCTCTGTAACGGGTTTCTCAAGACCATTCTCCATGGTCTTTACATATTTAACTTTGCATTCAAACCATTTGTTCATCATAATCTTTTTCTCCTATTATTAGTTGTTGTTATTTGCGCCTACAAAAATAGTGCAAGGCGAGAGAAATGCCAAATCTCAACGAATGAATGTACAGAAAATGCGTATTTTCTGTACTGAGTGAGGCAGAGATTTGGCATTTCCGAGCCGCAGCCTATTTTGCCTTTCTCTTCGGCCGGCGACCTAAAGGTTCAAGC
>JAFYMV010000194.1 GCA_017548225.1 Bacteroidaceae bacterium
ACATGGGGGAGGCTCCCTATCGCCCTATGGAGCGTCGTGAGGGAGAGAAGCTCAATGTAGCTCTTGCCTTTGTGCCTGTTGATATAAAGCAGATTAGCACAACGATCTTTGAGGCATATATTGTCAACGATAGCAATTACTATATCTCCTATCTCTATGCCACACCCTCTGCCGGTGGTATGAAACTGCGTTCGCAGGGCATCATTGAGCCTAATACAAAACTCTTTGTTGAGGAATTTGGCCGTGAGCAGCTGGGTGAACTGGAGCGTGTCAATTTGCAGCTCTTTGCCTTCAAGGAGGAGAAGAACTATATGAAGAAACCTGCTGTAGATGTGGAGTTGCGCATCGATACGGTAAAGTTCTATAAACTTCATACCTTCAATACCGATAGTCCCTTCTTTGAAGAGCCCGCCCTCGTGTATGATATCGTGCGTGATGACCGCCCCGTGCGCCAGGTCTTTGTGGAAGCTGACGAACTGAAGGAGGCATTGCTCAAGAAAAAGAACGAGGACAGTCGCCCTAATCGTACTCCTCAACCTGCTCGTAAGCAAAAGGCGGACAATACCATTGAGGTGGATTTACATATCCATGAACTGCTTGACAATACCAACGGCATGAGCAATAGCGATATGCTCAACTATCAACTTGATGTATTCCGCAAGACGATGGACGAGTATCGTAACAAGAAAAATCAGCGCCTTATCTTTATTCATGGTAAAGGCGAAGGGGTACTCCGTAATGCTTTGCTCAAGGAACTGAAAAGCAAGTACGGCTCATGCATTAGCCAAGATGCCTCGTTCCGCGAATATGGCTTCGGTGCATTGCTGGTGATCGTTAAGTGAAGATTTGTCGCACTAGTTATCGCGGCATACCTCGCTAGTTACCGAGGAAGAGTGCATTAGTTACCGCGGCACGCATCGCTAGTTAGTGACGAAAGTTGGATTCTTATAGAATATACAAGAAGGCTTCCTGTTTGGGAGCCTTTGTTATGTTGCTTTGGCTAAGGCGAATACACTGACGCGAACGCCGGGTACGGTGAGCAGGGTGGATATGCAGGCATGTAAGGTCGCGCCGGTAGTAGCTACATCGTCCAAGAGTAGTATATGCTTTCCTTTCAGTGTCTCTGCGTTTGTTATGCGAAAGATTCCTTCGGTATTCTTCCAGCGTTCTATTCGACCTTTGGCTGTTTGTGTATCCGTGTTTATACTGCGCTCTATGCAATCAGTACATATAATAATGCCAGTGATTTCACTGATGCCGCGTGCGATATAGTCGCATTGATTATACCCACGCTGGCGTTGCTTCTTTTTTGATAGTGGTACAGGGATGATGAGGTCGATGCCGTCGAAGAAACCACTCGCCTTTAATTCTGTTGCTGCCAAACGCCCGAGGTAAGTGCCTACTTCGGGATGGTCGTAGTATTTTAGGTGATGGATGAGGCTGCTATATTTTCCCTCTTTATAGTAATAGAAATAGGCTGTGGCTCGTATCACTTCGGGCCATTCCATGAGGTGTTGCATCAATAGATTGTTGGGTTCTCGCTCGTAGTGGGTACGGGGCAAGTCCAACAGGCAATTGATGCATAGATGCTGCTCGCTCTGCATGAGTCGCCGTCTGCATACTTTGCAGTAGCGAGGGAAGAGTAGCTCTTTAAGATCGTTAATCCATTGCATAGTTAGTCCCATTCTTCAAAATCGTCGGCTGCAGATCCCAAGCATTGTCGTATTGCAGCATATTCAAATCCCCGTCCGGTGGCAAAGCGCATGAGTTTCCCGTTTATCTCATAGTCGTTCTTTCCGCGGGTGCTTTTGCGCTTGGCTTTGATGAGGTCGCGTAGAATGCCCAAGTATTCATCTTCGTCAATTGCCTCCATGGCACTGCTTATGGTATCGTTGTCTATACCTTTCATGCGCAGTCCTTGTGCGATTTTTATGCGCCCCCATTTGTTGAAGCGGTATTTGTCGCGTACGAAAGCCTCGGCATAGCGGCTGTCGTCAATGTACTTCTCCTCGACAAGATGTTTTAATATTCGCGTCTTCTCTTCGTCGGGCAGGTCGTACCTTGTTAACTTCGTCTCGATGTCGCTTAAGCATTGTTCGCTTGTGGAGCACTTCGCGGCTAGTTTGTATAATGTTTCGTCTGCAGTCATCGCCATTTTTTTTTCTTCTATAGTATTTAGAGGATTGTGTCCTCTCAACCTTCAACTCTCAACTCCTAACCCCTCAATCCTTTATCGCTTTTACCATTCTATCATTGCCATAGATGTCTTTGCGTAGTGTTACCTCTTTGTAACCGCAACTTTCGAATAACTCCACCGTCTCCTTTCCCAGTGCTTGGTTTATTTCTACATAGATATTCCCGCCAGGTGTTAGAGCGTTAGTCTGGCCAATCTCTGCAATGGTGCGATAGAAACGAAGTGCATCGTTGTCAGGTACGAAGAGCGCAGTGTGTGGTTCCCACTCGGTGACATGTTGCTCCATCTCTTTAGCTTCGCATTGCTTGATGTAGGGGGGATTGCTCACCAATATATCATAGGAGTGGGGGAGGGTTGTCGTAAGGTCGAGCATGTCATGGTGAAAAAACTCCACCAAAGCATTGTTGTTGTGGTTGTTTTCTCGCGCTATGGCTAATGCTTCGTACGATATGTCGCACGCCTCTACTACGGCCTGTGGTATTCGCTTGTTTAGGCTAATGGCAATACATCCGCTGCCTGTGCCGAGGTCTAGGATGTTGGGGCTTTTTGCGGCATGGTCGCTGACAATCCAATCCACTAATTCTGCAGTTTCAGGACGGGG
>JAFYMV010000195.1 GCA_017548225.1 Bacteroidaceae bacterium
GAAGCAACGGGAGAGGCGCATCAAGCAGTGGTGGATAGGCTCGATACTTGTGGCTTTGATGAGGTGTGGCTCGTGGGTGAGGCTTTTGCACAAACCCAGCATACCCAACGCTCCTTTGCTGATGTAGAAGCCGTAAAAGTAGCATTACAAGAGACCGCACTGGAGGGTTACTGTATATTAGTCAAGGGATCAAATAGCATGAAGCTGGCTACACTCGTGCAATATTTGTAGTTTATCAATATAAGGAACGACGGAATGGCATCCAATACGCATAGCTCGAAAATCAATACACGCTACTATATGGTGGCACAGCATGCCTTTGCTGTTAGCTTAAGTGAGGATGAGAAGGGGATTGCATTTCCTTCATACGAGCCTTTTGCGATAAATCATGCTAGGGAGTTGCTCTTTGCGCTTACGGTGGATGACTCCTCGTATCCGTCAAAAAAAGGCGAATTCATCGGTGATTTTGATTGCGGTGCTGCAGATTTTAGCGTATATCGATTGGCTGATGGAGCGTATCAAATGCTTATCAGTCCACCCGGAGGAGAGTATTGTGCGCTGCTGCAAGCATCGGCAGACTTTACCGAAGGTGTCGTTGCTACGCGAGGTGAGGATTCGTTGCGTACCTTTGCGGTTAATAATGCGTTGATGCTTATGTATGCCTTTGCTTCAGCGGGAATGGGTACATTGCTTGTGCATGCCTCGGTGATAAAGAATAACGGAAAGGGTTTTCTCTTCTTGGGTAAAAGTGGTACAGGTAAGAGTACGCATAGTAGTTTGTGGCTCAAGCATATTAAGGGTAGTGAGCTGCTTAATGATGACAATCCAGTAGTGAGGGTTGATGAAAGTGGAGCTGTGGTATATGGTTCGCCCTGGAGTGGAAAAACACCTTGCTACAAGAATGATTGTGCGCGGATAGGAGCTTTCGTGCAGATAAAGCAAGAACCAGAGAATCATATTAGTCGCAATAGACCGTTGCAAGCATTTGCCCTGTTGCTCCCCTCCATGTCGACGATGAAATGGGATAAGCGAGTATATGATGGTACCTATGATAGTGTAAGCCGCCTAGTAGAGAGGGTGCCTTTATATACATTGGGGTGTCGCCCCGATCAGGAGGCTGCCGAAGTGTGTCATGCGGAGGTGATGAAGTGATGAAAACGAAGAATGCTAACATCGTAGAACTCCCTAACGAGATATTTCTCAAGGAGGTGCGTGCGTTGATTGCCGAAGGGCGCGATGTGACGCTTCGTGTGCGAGGTGTGAGCATGCGACCTTTCTTGGAAGACCGCCGCGATAAAGTTGTGCTAACTAGTCTATCCCGTCCTCCCATTGTAGGTGATGCCGTGTTGGCTGAGATTGCTCCCGGCAAATATGTTTATCATCGTATTGTCTGCATTGAGGGCAATCATGTTACTCTAAGGGGTGATGGTAATGTCTATGGGACGGAGCGATGCCGTATGGAAGATGTAGCCGCAGCCACCAAACAGCTCATACGCAAGGGGAGAGGATACTATCCTGACGGCTGTGTGTGGCGTTGTTATTCTGCATTATGGCCCGAATGGCCATTGGCGAGGCGTGTGCTACTGAAGCTATACAGGATGTTTGGATTTAATAAATAATATCCGGAATGTGATATTGATAATAGGAAGAATAAATACATACAATTAATTATATGAGAATCAATCAAGGACTTGAATTGCGCGAGATGTGCGGTGAATATATCGTTATTGGAACAGGAGTGGAAAATATCGATTTCAGTAAAGTGGTAAATCTCAATGAAAGCGCTGCTTATTTGTGGAACGAGGTGAGAAACAAGGAGTTCACTCCCGAGATGTTGGCAGCATTGCTTTTGGAGCAGTACGATGTGGATGAGGCTTTGGCTATGGCTGATGCTACTGAACTTGTGGCTCTATGGGTGCGCGAGGGACTCGTTGCAGAGTGAAAAAAAGGCAATTTTGTTAGGATGATAAGGATATTTTAGTATCTTTGCATCTGTAATAAACAATTAATGTTATTTATGGAAATCTTCTATTTCGCGATTATTTGCGTTCTGTTTATATTCGCGGTCATCGACCTTAATGTCGGTGTGAGTAACGACGCCGTAAATTTCCTTAACTCGGCGGTAGGTGCCAAAGCGGCATCACTCAAAACAATCTTGATTGTAGCTGCAATCGGTATTTTCATCGGAGCATCAACCAGTAATGGTATGATGGATATTGCTCGGCATGGCATGTTCCAACCCGAGCATTTTTATTTCCGGCAGTTAATGTGCGTGTTCTTGGCCGTGACGGTTACCGATGTGGTGCTGCTCGACATTTTTAACTCGCTCGGTATGCCTACATCAACCACCGTATCTATGGTGTTTGAATTGTTGGGAGCCTCATTTGCCATTTCGCTCATCAAGCTTGGGTCGAATGAAGGACTGGATGGGGTAAGCTCTTTGGCCGATCTGCTCAATACGGGTAAGGCGTTGGAGGTTATTGCCGGTATCTTCCTGTCGGTAGCGATAGCCTTCTTCTTTGGTATTATCGTGCAGTGGATATCACGCCTGATCTTTACCTATAATTATAAGAAGGGATTGACTGCCAAGATTGGTATCTTTGGTGGTGTTGCCGTTACTTCGATTGTCTATTTCATGCTCTTTAAGGGAATGAAGGGCGCTGCATTTATGACCCCCGATGTAAAGGCCTACCTCAATGAAAATACGATGATGCTTCTCGGTATCATCTTCGTGGTAAGCACCTTGCTTATGCAGTTGTTGCATGCGTTGAAGGTCAATGTCTTTAAGGTAATCATCATGATTGGTACCTTTGCTTTGGCAATGGCCTTTGCTGGTAACGACTTGGTGAACTTTATTGGTGTGACAATGGCTGCGCTTGACAGTGTGCTCCACTTTGCTCGTGAAGCAGTGCCTGCTGGCATTTCAGCCGATGAGTATATGATGGGCTTCCTCAATGAGCCTGCCGCTACTTCAGTATGGTTTCTCATTGGTGCTGGTGCTATCATGGTATATGCCCTTTGTACATCGAAGAAGGCTCATGAAGTGTTGAAAACTTCTATCAACCTCTCTCGTCAGGATGAGGGTGATGAGATGTTTGGTTCATCAAGCATGGCTCGTAAATTGGTGCGTGTAGGTATGGGCTTTATCAATGGTGTAAATAAGATTAGCCCCAGAAATGTGAAGCGTTGGGTAGCCAAGCGTTTCAATCAAGAGCATGCTACCTTGGACGACGGCGCAGCCTTTGACCTTGTGCGTGCTTCGGTTAATCTTGTGCTCGCAGGTTTGCTCATCGCTTTGGGTACCTCATTGAAATTGCCTCTTTCTACTACCTATGTAACCTTTATGGTAGGTATGGGTTCGTCTTTGGCTGACCAGGCTTGGGGCCGTGAGAGTGCGGTGTTCCGTATTACGGGTGTTATCTCGGTGATTGGTGGATGGTTCCTTACCGCAGGTGCGGCATTCATTCTTGCAGGTATCGTAGCCTCTATCATGTATTTTGGTGGTCCTATAGCAATGGTTATCATGGCAGCGCTTGCTTTGTTCCTGCTTATCCGTAGCCATATTACCTATAAGAATAAGAAGAGTGAGGAGGTACGCGATGTGAAATTGGATATTGTCCTCAATTCGGAGAATCCTCAAGAGGTTTGGGAAGCGCTCAGTGGACATACTGCCGAGACATTGTGTCATACACTTGAATATGCAGCCGATACTTATGAAGGAGTAATTCGCGCCTTTGCTCGTGAAGATGTGCGCAAGTTGCGTACTGCTCTTGATAAGATTGTCGAGGAAAAGGCATGGCTCAAGAAGATGCGTCGTCACGAGACACTTGGTTTCCGTCGTATCGACAAGGGCTTGGCTTTTGAGAAGAATACATGGTACTACCTCAGCAGTAACAATGCACAGCAGATTCTCAATACGCTGACTCGTATCACCAATCCTATGAAGGAGCATACAGACAACAACTTCCGTCCGCTCTCACCGCAATATCTTGAGGAGTTTGCTCCTTATCAGCAGCGTTTGGTGGCAGTGTTCCGTGGCATCAGTGAAGTGATTCGCACAGGCGATTTCAGCGAGGCTGAGAAACTTTCTGCCGAAGGTAAGTGGCTGAAGAAAGAAATCTCCAATCTTCGTCGTGTGCAGACACATCGTTTGCAGGAAGATGCAGAGAATATCAAGGTGGCATTCGTATACCTCAACCTTATCCAGGAGTCTCACGAGTTGCTTTCTGAGGTGCGTAATGTACTCCGTGGTTGTGAAAAGTTCTTTGTAGAGAATGTTCCCTATGCAGCCGATATCGAAGAGGCTGATATAGAGGCGTAAACAAAACAGAAACCCTCTAGTTATAGCGGGGAGCGCCATGGCGCTCCCCGTATTTTTATGGTATGGTTTTCTAGATATTCTATGTACTGGCTAAACCAATAAATTATAGGTAATCTAGGATTTCTAGATATTCCAGATCCTATTTTATTGATACTCCAATAATAAAGGCTGCCCCGCGAGGCAGCCTTTATATGATATCGTATGTTTGTTTGATGCAGGTTACTTATCCTCTTTTTCTTCGAGTGCTGCAATCTTCTTCAGTACGAGCTGGGCGTCATCTTTCAGCTTTTCCATCTTGCGCTGCATCTCTGCGACGAGGCTATTGCCGCTTTTGCTTGATGATGACAAGAATCCGAGATTGTTCTCATAGGTTTTGATTTCGTTACACATATTCTCGTAGATGCGGAGAAGTCTCTCTCGTTCGCGTGCGATGTTCATGCCTCCCTCCTTGATGGAGTCTTTGAATCGTGCCACTTTTCTTGTCGCTTCGTTTTTGTGGAAGGTGTCAAAGAGGTTGTCGATAAGCGCCTTGTACTGTTTATATACCTTGTCCTTTTCGCGGAAGGGCACATGGCCTATGCTATTCCACTCCTTGATGAGGTCGTGCATCTTGGCCTGGTCTTCAGCAGTCGCACTTTCGGGATTGATAGCTGTAAGGGCTTCGATGACTGCTTTCTTCTTGTCCAAGTTTTGCATCTCCTCCGAACGCTGCGATGAGGTCGCTGCTTTGCGCTTCTCGAAGAATGCGTCACACGCAGCGTTAAAGCGCTTCCAAATGGCGTCAGACTGCTTCTTTGGTACAGCTCCTATTGTTTTCCATTCGCGTTGCAGAGCAGCGAGTTTGTCTGCAGTAGCTTTCCAATCTGTGCTGTCTTTCAACGCTTCTGCCTTTTCGCAGAGAGCGGTTTTCTTATCCAAGTTAGCTGACAAGTTGTCCTTCATGTCCTTATAGAACTCGGCTTTGCGTTGGAAGAATGCATCGCACGCGGTGCGGAAACGCTCGAAGATCTTGTTGTTCATCTTCTGCGGGGCAAAACCGATGGTCTTCCATTCCTCTTGCAGTGCGATAATTTCCTGGGTCTTGTCGTTCCACTGATTGTATGTCTCAAGTGCGCTGTAGTCAATGCTCTCTACTGTTTCGCAAATAGCAGTCTTCTTTTCGAGGTTGGCATTCTCTCTTTCCTTCAGCTCCTCGAAATGCTGTTGGTGGCGCTTGTTTACAACGGTTGAGGCTGTCTTGAAGCGTGTCCATACCTCTTCGCGCAGTTCCTTGGCTACGGGGCCTATCTCACGGAACTCGTTGTGCAACTTCTGTAATTGATGGAATGCTGAAATCACATCCTGTTCGTCGGCCAATCGCTCGGCTGCCTCGCAGAGTTTGGTCTTGGCCTCAAGGTTTTTCTTGAAGTCATACTCGCGGAACTCGATGCTTAACTTCAGGATGTCGTAGAATCTTTCGGTCAGCAACTGGTAGCGTTTCCACAAGTCAGTTTGCTTGGTGGCGGGTACTTCGCCGATGCTTTTCCATTCTTGTTGGAGCTCTTTGTAATCGTTGTGCGATGCTTGCTCCTTGTCGGCATTATCTACCATAGCTTGCAGGCGCTCCAATATCGCCTCCTTGCGCAGAGCGTTTTCCTCGCGTTGACGCTCCTCTTCGCGTTGCTGTTCTGCGCGCTTTTTTTTGATGATGGCCATTGCCGCCTTGTATTCGTTCTCCTCGTTGTTGTCTGCCTTGAAATCTTCGGGGAGTCCGCCCTCCTCAATGTGTGCCTGGCGTGCTGCATCTACGGTTGCACGGTGTAATTTGTAGAAAGTCTGTTTCAGTTGTTCAAGCTCCTCTTTAGAAACATTTAGAGGGTCCTGTGCAATCTCTTTTATTCTTATGATAACATCGGCAGTGTTGTTGTATGTACGCTGCTCGATGTTGTTTTCAACTGGTGTCAAACCACTTTCTGTCGGATTCTGCATGTCCATTATTCTATAGTCAGTTAAGTTGTTGTTTGCGAAAATAGAGCACAAATCTCGTAAATAAATACGAAAAAAACTAATTTTTCCTTTTGTTTTTGATTATCAGGGGCTGAAAAGTCTGCGAATATTGAGAAAATTTGAAAGGAATTTGGTTATTCCCCTAATTTACACTAATTTTGTGCCCGATTTAGATATATCAACATAATGTCTAACACAATTAACTATTTATTAACTTATTAACTTTAATGGAAAACTTAAAGAACATTGCTCCCGTAGAAGGTTTCGATTGGGAAGCGTATGAAAAAGGTGATGCCCTCGTTGGTATTTCACACGAAGAGCTTGAGAAAGCTTACGACAACACCCTTAACAAGGTGGGCAACAACGAAGTTGTTGAAGGTACCGTAATCGGTATGAACAAGCGCGAAGTAATCGTTAACATCGGTTACAAATCAGACGGTATCA
>JAFYMV010000196.1 GCA_017548225.1 Bacteroidaceae bacterium
GCTCTCCGTACGCATCCGCTACCGTAGCAAGTCGGTATCCTGCACCGTCGTGCGCCAAGTAGACGATGGTCGCGTACTCATACGCTTCCACGAAGAGGTATCAGCAGTAACTCCCGGACAATCAGCCGTTTTCTATGTCGGGAACCGCCTTGTAGGTGGTGCCTTCATCGCTTCACAACGCGGTATAGGCCAGTGGATTAGCGAAGAGTAAGAATATATTCATTAACATCCACCCACCTCTTTAGAAGTCCCTCACCAATAATCTTGAAAACACACTTATTATAGGTGCAATCAAACGAAATCACACCTATGAAAAATCACTAACACAGGTGCGATTTTCTTTTGTCAAAGGAACATGGATACACCCACTACTACGCATAAAAGAAAAGTCGGCAACAAAACACATTTTTGAGCTATAAAAAGCCTAAAATCCCGAATTTTCGACTCTTACATAGTTACACTTTGTAAGCTTCTTGCCATGTGTGGCTTTCAAAAAGTATCGTCAGAAGATATTTTGTGCAGAAGATGTAAGATTTTATTACATAATTCGTTCTTTTTCTTTTTGTAATCACCAATGTTTTTGTACCTTTGCGCAAGTTTTTGCGAAAGAGAGTACGACTCACTCGAGGATTTTGCCTACAAAGCGGTTCCCGATGGAGTTGCTTTCGCTTATTTTAATTGATAAAGGTATTAGTAATGAGTGTAAAAAAAGCTACCCCTGACCACATCATTGAAGTGAGTTGGGAGGTGTGTAATAAGGTGGGAGGCATCTATACGGTGCTCTCTACAAGGGCAAAGACAATCCTTACACAAACAAATGCCCAACTGATGTTTATCGGTCCTGACCTCTGGAAGGAAACAGAGAATCCTCTTTTCAAGGAAGACAAGCGACTGCTGGCCGGATGGCGCAAGAAAGCCACTGAAGAAGGCTTTGAAATACGCATCGGACGCTGGAATATCCCCGGTGAGCCGATTGCCGTATTGGTCGACTTTACTCCCTATTACAACATTAAGAACGAAATCTATGCCGAGGCATGGAACCTCTTCGGTGTAGACTCACTGCATGCCTATGGCGACTACGACGAGGCCAGCATGTTCTCATACGCCGCAGCTCGTGTGGCTGAGAGCTACTACAACCATGTCATCGCCAAAGAAGCGAAGAAGGCAAGTGAGGCCCCCAAGGTAATATATCAGGCTCACGAGTGGATGACTGGTCTTGGTGCACTCTTCTTGAAGCACTGGATCCCCTCAATCGCTACCATCTTCACTACACATGCCACCTCAATAGGCCGCTCTATTGCCGGTAATATGAAGCCCTTATATGACTACATGAACGGATACAACGGCGACCAGATGGCCAGCGAGCTCAACATGGAGTCAAAGCACTCTATCGAAAAGCAATCGGCACACCGCGTAGACTGCTTCACTACCGTGAGCGAGATTACCGACCGCGAGTGCACACAGTTGCTCGAAAAGAAGGCTGATGTAGTACTTGTGAATGGTTTTGAGGATGACTTTGTACCCAAAGGTGCTGCCTTCACAGCCAAGCGCAAGGAGGCTCGCCGCGTAATGCTCAATGTTGCCAGCCACCTGCTCGGTCAGGAGTTTGCCGACAACACCATTATCGTGTCTACCGGTGGTCGCTACGAGTTCCGCAACAAGGGTATCGACATCCTGCTCGAGTCACTCAAGCGCCTCGCCAATGAGCCCTCGCTCGACCGCGATGTATTGGCATTCATCAATGTTCCCGCTTGGGTAAAGGGTCCCCGCAAGGATCTTCAGGAGCGTTTGGAGAGTCCGTTGCGCTCGGTAACTCCGTTGGAGACCTCTATGATCAGCCACGAGTTGCACAACATGGACGACGACAAAGCCCTCTCTATGATGCGTGCTATCGGTCTCGACAACAATCCTAACAGCCGCGTTAAGGTAATCTTCGTGCCCTGCTACCTTAATGGTAACGACGGCATCTTCAATATGCCTTACTACGACTTATTGCCCGGTGATGACCTTGCTGTATATCCCTCGTACTATGAGCCTTGGGGATACACTCCGCTTGAGAGCGTAGCTTTCCATGTGCCCACTATCACTACCGACCTCGCAGGTTTCGGTCTTTGGACCAACTCGCTCAAGGGCGAGTACAGCCAGCTCGAAGATGGTGTGAAGGTAGTACACCGCACTGACAGCAACTGGGACGACGCAGCCAACGAAATCAAGAACACTATCCTCACCTTTACCAAGATGGATGACAAGCAGGTAGCTGACCTCCGTCGCCGCGCTGCAAACATCGCCAAAAAGGCTTTGTGGGATAAGTTCGTAAAGTATTATCTCGAAGCATACGAAGTAGCTTTGAGTAAAGTAAACGAGTAAAAATTTTCTTTATATATATATAAATATGAAAATCAAAGTTAGTAATTCAAACGCACCTGCTTGGAAAGAGGTGAACGTTAAGTCGCACATTCCCGCTGAGCTTGCATGCTTGAGCGAGATGGCGCGCAACATTTGGTGGTCATGGACCCCTGAAGCTCGCGAGATGTTCAAGAGCTTGAACCCCGCTCTTTGGAAAGAGTGTGGCTTGAACCCCGTGCTCCTTCTCGAGCGTCTCAGCTATGAGACCTTGGTAGAGCTTTCTAAGGACGAGGCAGTACTCGCTCGCATCAACAGCGTGTACAAGATGTTCCGTGAGTACATGGATGTTAAGCCCAAC
>JAFYMV010000027.1 GCA_017548225.1 Bacteroidaceae bacterium
AACTCATTACGCAACTCGTTGTATGCAGCCATCAGCTCATTCTGAATCTGGAAATACACTTCATACTTTGTTGCAAGGTCAGTCTGCACAGAGATGATATGATTCTTTGTTACAGGATAAGCACCGAGAAGGGGCAGAGGGGGATCTGCAGGATGAAACTCCGGCATGTTTGCCTTGTTCTCGGGATTAGCGATGAACTCCTTCACGATTTCACGCAACTCAGAAGGATGCACATCGGTCTTCGTAACGCGCTTCGACTCGTCACCATAGTAGTACATGATTTCGTTGTTCATGTTGACAGACACAACGAATACATTTCTACCCTTCACCTTCACATCATCCTCTTGCTGATTAGGATCTGGTGGAGGCGGCAGACGGCGTACCAAACCGGTATCCGTATCCATTGATGTGGTGATCAAGAAGAAGATCAACAGGATGAACGAGATATCGGCCAATGAGCTACCGTTCAATCCAGGAACTTTTCTTTTCTTCTTTGCCATAATTAAAATCTCCTATAAATTATGACTTACTTTTTGAAAATTCCTGACAAGCTGGCAACCAACGCAAGGACAGTTACAACAACCAATACATAGATAGTATAGATAATAGCATCAGTTGCAACCAACCAGAACTTAGACTCAAACAACTCACCAGTACCCAAACGGATAACGGTGTCATCGCCCAAGAAATAGGTGATTACCAATACGGGGATAAACATCCACAAACCTGCTTGAGACAATACCTTGCCCCATGTAGGCATATTTGAGTCGACCTTACCACCCTTCGCAGTAACCGCACCAGCAATAGTGCACACCGCACAGATAGCAGCCAATGCATACATCCAATACATCAACAAATCTGTGAATTGGGGCGACTTGTAGTAGCCACTGGCCAGCGACTCCATATTACCAAATCCAACGCAGAAGAACAGTACAAACACCGCCACAGAGAGGACGAGCAGTACATAATATGCGATGGAAGCTATTTTACTCGCTTTCATTGTTATTCTTTGTTAATGTTAATTACTTCTTCAAGTTGTACTTCATGATCATATCCAAGAGAGTGATAGAGCTATCCTCCATGTCAGTGGTAAGAGACTCAATCTTAGAAAGGATGAAGTTGTAGAAAATCTGAAGAACAAGAGCAACCACGATACCGAAGATAGTGGTAATCAAAGCCACCTTCATACCGCCGGCAACAACAGTGGGGCTAATATCACCAGCCTTCTGGATATTATCGAACGCCTGTACCATACCGATCACAGTACCCAAGAATCCGAGTGAAGGAGCCATCGCAATGAAGAGGGTTACCCATGAGCAGTTCTTCTCGAGAGCAGCAGACTGTACGCCACCGTAAGAAACAACTGAACGCTCAACTACATCAATACCCTCATCGATACGCAAGAGACCTTGATAGCAGATAGAAGCAACGGGACCACGAGTATTACGGCAGAGCTCCTTAGCGCCCTCTACATCACCCTTAGCCAAAGCAGCCTCGATAGCAGCCATAAGCTTCTTTGTGTTCACCTCAGCAAGGCTCAAGTAGATGATACGCTCGATACAGAAAGCCAAACCGAGTACCAATGCGATAGCAACCAATGACATGAAGCTAGCGTCACCCTCGATGAACTTTGTCTTAAGAGCCTTGTGCATACCAACGGTCTCCTCCTCAACAGGAGCAGTTACGGGAGCCTCAACTGCGGCTGAATCAGTAGCAACAGAGTCAACTGCTGCGGTGTCTACCATTTCTGTCTGGGGAGCTGCTGCATCTTGAGCAACTACTGTCTGTGTCAATCCTACTGAAAGGATACCGAACATTGCAAATACTGCAAAAAACTTTTTCATTGTGTTTTACTTTTAATTAATACTATTTTTTAATTGTTCTGTCTCTATTTTCTTTGTGCGGAAAGAAGGGGATTCGAACCCCTGATACGCTTTTGGCGTATACACGCTTTCCAGGCGTGCCTCTTCAACCACTCGAGCACCTTTCCAAAGGTATTGCGTTACGATGCAGTCTCGGAAAACGGGCACAAATTACGAATATTTTTTCTACTCCGCACCATTTTCGCCACAAAAGTATTGTTTTTTTTCTTTTCTTCCATAAAAAATATGATTATTCTTCAAAAAAAGTGTTTGTTTTATGTATTTTACCCTTCTCTACTATTCGACTTTCCACATCTTACAAAATAATCAGTAGTAATGTAGGAGATTTCAATACAAAAACATACCTTTGCGTAAATATTAAGCATAAATTGCAAAAATCTTATAATATGAAAGATTTCTTGAAGTACACCTTGGCCACTATTGTTGGCTTAATTGCAAGTAGCATTATCATCGCCATCGTTGGCATTGTAGCTATTATTGGCATTGCCGCCTCAACTGATACCGCAACTACGGTCAGCGAAAACAGTATTTTCAAGCTAGAGCTAAAGGGAGAAGTCACCGAGCGCATGGTCGACAACCCATTTGCCTCGCTCATGAACGAGGAGCAGACCGCACTCGGCCTCAACGACATTTTGGCAAGCATACAAAAGGCTGCTGACAACACCTATATTCAGGGCATCTACCTAGAGGCTGGAGGCATCACGGCAGATCCTGCGGGCATTGAGGAGATCAGAAACGCCCTTCTCCGCTTCAAGCAAACGGGCAAGTTTATCGTAGCCTATGGCGACAGCTACACCCAGTCAGACTACTACATCTGCAGCGTGGCCGACAAGGTTATCCTCAACCCACAGGGAGTATTGGATTGGCATGGCATGGCTTCGCAAACCATCTACTTCAAGGACCTCCTCGCCCAGCTGGGCATCGAGATGGAGGTATTCAAGGTGGGCACCTATAAAGCTGCCGTAGAGCCCTATACCTCTACAGAGATGAGCGCTGAGAATCGCGAACAGATCTCCGCCTACATCACTTCCATATGGAACAATATGGTCAACGGTGTATCCATGACACGAGGCATCAGCGCTGAGCAGCTCAACCGATATGCCGACCAGTACATGGCACTCTGCGACCCCGAAGAGTGCGTAGCAGCAGGCATGGTAGACACCTTGTTGTACAAGGATGGCACTAAAGCGTACTTGAAGCAGCTAATGAACGCTGACAAGGATGAGCGCCTCACCATACTTACACTTGATGAGGTAAAGAACATCCAAAAGAGCGTGCCACTCGACAAGAGCGGCAACATCATTGCCATATACTATGCTGAAGGACAGATTGTAGACCAAGCCTCAACGGGCATGGGCACCACTCCCGAGATTGTAGGTGAAAAGGTGTGCGTAGACCTCCGCAAACTGCACGATGACGAGACAGTAAAGGCCGTCATCCTCCGCGTCAATTCACCAGGCGGTAGCGCCTTCGCATCAGAGCAGATCTGGAACGAGGTAGTCAAGCTCAAGGCCAAGAAGCCCGTGATAGTATCTATGGGCGGATATGCCGCATCGGGTGGTTACTACATCTCTTGCGCAGCCGACACCATCATCGCGCAGCCCAACACCATCACTGGCTCTATCGGCATCTTTGGCATGTTCCCCAATCCGCACAAACTCATCAATGACAAGCTGAAACTAAACATAGAGACCGTAAAGACCAACAAGTTTGCCGACTTTGGCAATATGAGCCGCCCCTTCAGCAACGAAGAGCGTGCTATCATGCAACGCCATATCAATAGAGGATATGCCACCTTCATCCAGCGCTGCGCTGACGGTCGCGGCATGAGCACTGCAGAGATCGAGGCTGTAGCTCAAGGTCGCGTATGGACTGGAGAGACGGCTATGGAGTTGGGATTAGTAGACCTGTTGGGCGACCTTGAGATGGCCAAACAGATTGCTGCCGAGAAGGCCGGCATAGAGAGCTACACGCTGATCAGTTATCCGAAAGAGCAAAGCACATTGGATATGCTCATCGATCAAACCAAAGAGAGCTACATAGAGGCACGCATGGGCAAGACATTGGGCAAGTTCAAGAACGAGCTCAACCTCATCTATAACATCGACCAGATGAACAGCCTGCAAACTCGCCTACCCTACGAGATACACCTACTAAACTAATACCCATGGACACAACCCCCATAAAGAGACACTGGCTATTGGCTCCGCTAACTTTCCTATATAGAATAGGAGTGGAGCTGCGCAACAAACTCTTCGATTGGAAGGTCATCCCCTCCGAAGAGTTCGATGTACCCATCATCTCTGTGGGAAACCTGACAGTGGGCGGTACGGGCAAGACCCCGCATGTAGAATACCTCATCAGCCTGCTCAAGGAGAACTACAAGGTTGCCCTGTTGAGTCGCGGGTACAAGCGCAAGACCAAAGGGTTCATCTTGGCTAAAGAGAGCAACACCTCGCACGAGATTGGCGATGAGCCGTATCAGATAAAGACCAAGTTCCCCAACATACATGTAGCCGTAGATGCCGACCGCCGTCATGGTGTGCGCGAGCTATGCTCCTCACCCCTATCGAGCGACACCGAAGCAATAGTGCTCGACGATGCATTCCAGCATCGCCACATCGTGCCGGGCATCAGTATCGTGCTGATGGACTACAACCGCCCCGTCTACGAAGACGCGCTGATGCCAATGGGCAGGTTGCGCGAACCCATGTCGAGCCTACACCGGGCACAGATCATCATTGTTACGAAGACCCCTACCGATATCAAGCCCATTGACTACCGCATCGTGGCCAAGCACCTCAACCTGCGCCCCTATCAACATCTGTATTTCACCACCTTTGCCTATGGCGATTTGCAAGCCTTCGCTTCAGCCGAGCAGAAAGCGCTGTCGGCTATCACTCCAGACACACACATCGTACTGGTTACGGGCATCGCTTCGGCCGACCCACTGGTAAACAAACTGCGTGAGCACACCGAGCACATCACCCACATGGAGTATAGCGACCACCACAACTTCACGCGGTCCGATCTGCGGAATATCAGCAAGGTCTATGCTGCTATCGACGCAGAGGACAAACTCATCATCACCACCGAGAAGGATGCCGCCCGACTGCGCTCATATCCGCTCGATGAGACCATAGCTAAGAGCCTGTACATCCTCCCCATCGAGGTCAAGTTCCTGCAACAGCAACAAGAAAAGTTCAACCATTATATCATCGACTATGTTAGCAAAAATTCAAGAAACCGCATCGTTCATTAGAGAGCGCATGCACTCAAGTCCCGAGACAGCCATCATTCTTGGCACAGGCTTGGGCAGTCTTGTTAACGAGATAACCGACAAATACGAACTCAAGTACGAGGACATCCCCAATTTCCCCCTCTCTACCGTTGAGGGACACAGCGGCAAGCTTATCTTTGGCAAGCTTGGCAACAAAGACATCATGGCCATGCAGGGCCGCTTCCACTACTACGAGGGATACTCGATGAAGGAGGTAACCTTCCCCGTCCGCGTAATGCGCGAGCTGGGCATCAAGACCCTCTTCGTGTCCAATGCAGCCGGAGGCATGCACCCCGACTTTGAGATTGGCGACCTGATGATCATCACCGACCACATCAACACCTTCCCCGAGCACCCGCTTCGCGGCAAGAATATCGACTACGGCCCACGCTTCCCGGATATGAGCGAGCCCTATAGCCGCAGCCTCATCGCGCAAGCCAAAGCAGTTGCCGCCGAGAAGGGCATCCGCGTTGTCGAAGGCGTGTATGTAGGTGTCAGCGGTCCTACCTTCGAGACCCCTGCCGAATACAAGTACTTCCGCGTTATCGGTGGCGATGCCGTAGGCATGAGCACCGTACCCGAAGTCATCGTGGCCAAGCACTGTGGCATCCGCGTATTTGGCATGTCTGTCATCACCGACCTCGGCGTAGAGGGCAAGATTGTGGAGGTTACCCACGAAGAGGTGCAAGCTGCAGCCGACAAGGCACAGCCCTTCATGACCGAGATTATGCGCGAGCTGATCAATAGAGCGAGCTGATTTTCCCAACCAGCAGTTTCGGAGTTCTCTGAGTACTCTGAGTTCTCCGAGAACTCCGAATCCCCTATAAATCACAATTCATAAATCATAGTTCACAAATGAATAAACATACCCCTATATCCAAGTTGGGCGAGTTTGGCCTCATCCGCCACCTCACCGAAAACATCGAGTTGCAGAACGCCTCATCCAAGTATGGCGTAGGCGATGACTGCGCCGTACTCGAATACCCCGACAAGCAAGTGCTCGTCACTACCGACCTGCTCATGGAGGGCGTACACTTCGACCTCACCTATGTACCCCTCAAGCACCTCGGCTACAAAGCCGTGATGGTCAACCTCTCTGACATCTATGCCATGAACGGCACCCCGCGCCAGATCACCGTATCGCTAGCCATCAGCAAGCGCTTCGGTGTAGAGGACATGGAAGAGCTGTATGCCGGCATGCGCCTGGCCTGCGAGGCACACCATGTCGACATCGTAGGAGGCGACACCACCTCCTCGCTCACCGGCTTGGCCATCAGCATCACCGCCATTGGCGACGCCCCCAAGGACAAGGTCGTATACCGCAACGGAGCCAAAGAGACCGACCTCATCTGCGTGTCGGGCGATCTTGGCGCTGCCTATATGGGTCTGCAGTTGCTCGAGCGTGAGAAGAGCGTCTTCATGGGCGAGAGCGATGCACAGCCCGACTTCTCTGGAAAGGAATACCTTCTTGAGCGCCAGCTGAAGCCCGAGGCACGCCGCGACATTATCAGCGCACTGGCCGAAGCCGGAGTGCAGCCCACCGCCATGATGGACATCTCTGACGGACTCTCATCAGAACTCATGCACATCTGCAAGCAGAGCGGTACCGGATGCCGCGTATATGAGGAGCACATCCCGCTCGACTATCAGACCGCCGTCATGGCCGAAGAGTTCAACATGAATGTTACCACCTGCGCCCTCAATGGCGGTGAAGACTACGAACTACTGTTCACCGTACCCCTTACCGATCACGAGAAGGTGGCTAATATGAAGGGTGTGCGCCTCATCGGACACATCACCAAGCCCGAGTTGGGCTGCATGCTCATCACCCGCGATGGTGGCGAAATGGAGTTCAAAGCACAGGGTTGGCAGGCGCTGACCGACGAAAAATGAGCGAAAATGAAGAAAATTCAACAAAAATGTGATTTTTTTTCGTTTTCCCCTTGCAGATTCAAAAAATAGGCGTACCTTTGCACCGCAATTGAGAAAAACAACTGCAAACAAGGCGGTGCCATAGCTCAGTTGGTA
>JAFYMV010000028.1 GCA_017548225.1 Bacteroidaceae bacterium
AGGTACTTGACGCTGATGTAGGTGGCCAGCATGATGAAGATGCAGTTGATGACAAACAGGTAGGTGGCACCAATGAAATAGGCGAAGTTACCACTTGCCAAGCCGAAGCCTGCCGTGCAGAGTGGAGGCATGAGGGCGGTAGCAATGGCCACACCGGCAAACACGGTGCCCTTCTCCTTACGGCACTGCTCGAGGATGCCCGCAAAGCCACCAAACAGGGCGATGGCAACGTCGTAGATCGTGGGGTTGGTACGTGCAAGCAGTTCGCTGGGGTTGCTCAAGTTGAGCGGAGTCAATAAGAAATAGAGCAACGAGGCTACAAGACTTATCGAAACCATGATGAGCAGGTTCTTGACCGATGCCTTGACGAGCTCCATATCGTTGGTACCCAGACCAAGACCCACACCGAAGATGGGACCCATCAGCGGCGAGATGAGCATGGCGCCAATGATTACGGGGATGGAGTTTACATTAAGACCAATAGAAGCTATCACCATGGCAATCACCAAGATCCAGGCATTAGGTCCACGGAAATAGATGTTGTTGCGGATAGATTTCTCGGCTAGGGTGGTGTCGATATATTCACTCAGATTCAGTGTCGACTTTACCATTGTAATGATGTCTTTAATCGGTGTCATAACCTTTTTTCTTGAGTTATAAATGTATGTATATGGTGCTGGCAAATTTATATATTTCTTCATATTTTAACAAGTCCCACATGGGAAAAGAGGCGTGTTTAGTGTTTTTTAACCGTGCCATTAGCCAAATGGGTAGATATTGTGTACCTTTATGATAAATCATGAAGATACTTTCGCTCGCTGCAAAAAATATTGAAGCATGCTTCATATTTCCTGCTCGCTTATTAGTACCTTTGCAACAAAATAAGATAAATGATTGCAACAAATAATACTCCCAAACGTCTCGAGTCGTTGGATGCCTTGCGAGGCTTCGACCTTTTTCTTCTTGTTGGCTTAGAGGCTGTGATGCACGCTTTGGACGGTGCTATCGATGCTTCATGGTTCGACCGTCTGATGTGGTGCTTCACGCATGTCGACTGGGAGGGGTTCTCTTCATGGGACCTCGTGATGCCGCTCTTCATGTTCATGTCGGGCATTACCATTCCCTTTGCTCTTGCCCGTTACAAACGTGAGCAGCGTAGGGGAGAGGCCTACCGCCGCATCATCAAGCGCGTGGTGTTGCTATGGATATTCGGTATGATATGCCAAGGTAATCTCCTAGGGCTGAACCCTGACCGCATATACCTCTACTCCAACACCCTGCAAGCTATTGCTATGGGTTATCTGATATCTTCGTTGCTGTATCTCAACACCTCGGTGAAGATGCAGGTCATCGTGGCCATGTCGCTACTGATTGGCTTCTGGGGATGCATGGAATGGATACAGGTGGGAAGCTATGGCGGTGGGTGCTACACACCTGACGGGAACCTTGCTGAGTGGATAGACCGCATGGTGCTGGGTCGTTTCCGTGATGGGGCCTCGGTGAGTGAGGCTGGTGAGGTGGTATTTGCTTCGTGGTACACCTATACATGGGTACTTAGCAGCATGACCTTCGGTGTGACCACGCTGACGGGAGTCTTTGCGGGACATATCTTGAAGAGCAGTACACTTCATCCCCTGCGTAAGTTCCATTACCTGCTTGCCATAGGCGTTGCCCTCATCGCCCTCGGTTGGCTATGGAGCTTGCAGATGCCCGTCATCAAGAAGCTATGGACTAGCTCTATGGTGCTCGTGAGCAGTGGCTACTGCTTCGTGCTGATGGCACTCTTTTATTGGCTTATCGACTATAAGGGATGCAACAGACGTATCGGCTGGCTCAAGGTCTATGGCATGAACTCTATCGTGGCCTATATGCTTGCTACATGCGTCAACTTCAGCAGCGTATCGCGCTCTTTACTCTATGGCCTGCAGCAATATGTGGGTGACTTCTACCCAGCACTCATCGCCCTTAGCAATGCAGCCATCGTGTACTTCATCCTATGGGTGATGTACCGACAGAAAGTCTTTTTGAAGATATAGCACAACAACGTAATTGAAAAAGACGTTTTTTCTATGCTGGTTTGCTTGTTGTCTGTATAATATATACCTTTGCCCGCCAAAATAACGGATATGAACTTTACTGGATTACTTGTGGGGCTCTCCACATTTCTCATAATTGGTTTGTTTCACCCATTGGTAATGAAAGCCGAATACTATATCGGAGTGAAGAGTTGGATTATCTTTGCATTGGCAGGTGTTGTATTCTCTGTTTTTTCCCTGTTAGTCAAGGGTTTTATACTTTCCACTATCTTGGGAGTAGTTGCATTCTCCTCTTTCTGGAGCATACTGGAAGTTTTTGAGCAGCGTGAACGTGTTCGCAAAGGCTGGTTCCCCAAAGGTCCAGGGCATAAAAGTAATTAACCATAAAAAACCTTAACGATAATATGAAGATTCGCATACTAATCATTACCATTCTTTTGTCTGCCAGTGGGGTAGTGGGGGCGTTTGCCCAAGAGGACAAGTTTATCAAGGGCTTCTCGGGCGGTATGATGGTGCATAGTGGCTACCAATATGGTGGCGACAATCCTTTTGGGTTGAAAATCAGTAGTCCCACCTTCGGTATCGGTGGCTGTGCCAAGTTGCACCTTACAGACCATTTCCGCACAGGCTTCGAGGGTTATTTCTCTACCGCGCCTATTAAAAAAGGTGCCGTGAGTGGTAGTCATAACAAACTCTTCTGGACCGGTGTGCTCGCCGACTGGTTTTGGCAACATGGCAAGATCATCCCATACATCGGTACCACGCTCGGTGGCGGCATGGAGACCTCGTTCCTTATGTTCGAGGGCGACAAGCACGACTGGGAGCCCGAGGGAAAGACCGTGCTTCACAAACAGCCTTTCTTTGCTATCGACCCTTATGTAGGCGTGGAATATGCCGTGGGTAAGGCTCTTCGCTTGACACTCAAAGCCGATTGGTTGCTTGCCTTGAACTCCGATGGACTAAACAAGCCCATGGGTCCCCGCGTATATTTCGGCTTTATCTTTGCACATTGATGCGCTACTCTTCTACCTCATAGGGTAGGAAGTGAAACTCCTCCTTGGCTTTCTCCTGTGAGAAGCAGAAGAAGGTGAGCTCAGCCGTAGTGCACAGCTCGCCATTGCAAGTGATGGAGGCCTCCATGAGGGCAAAATTACGCTTCATTTCATTGATGTGGGCGCGTATCTCTAGTTTCGTGCCTTCAGTGGTGGGGATGGGGCGTTTATACTTGATGTTGAGGTTGGTGGTCATGCCTGATGTCTGCATCTTGCG
>JAFYMV010000197.1 GCA_017548225.1 Bacteroidaceae bacterium
CACTTTTGGTATGGCCGATCATGCAGCTCATGTGATAGCCTTTATTCTGATTCTGATTATTGTGCCTTTGCTTCTAAACTTAGCGGGTTGGCTCGTGTCTAAGTTGCTCCAGATTATTTGTTTGGGTTGGATTAACCGCCTCTTGGGTGGCATTATAGGTGTGCTCAAGTTTGCCCTCTTTGTTGGAATTGTCATTACTGGTATTGAGTTTTTTGATAAGCACAATACCCTTATTTCTGAAGGGAAAAAGGAAAATTCTATACTCTATTATCCCATTTATGATGCTACGGGCATCTTCTTTAATGGTATCAAAGAAAATCTCAAGGAATTTGACTCGTAAGCAGTGTGATACATTCTTTGGATTAACGAAGGTGTAGTTGGTTCTTGTGGGTATAAAATTTGTACAAAATAAGGTCTTCGAGTGAGGACCTTATTTCTTATTTGGGAAAGATTAAGCTTGTCAGCAGCCTGTACCGTCCAAGCTGCATGAGGCACCCTCGGGGAGTGTAGGCTCTGCTGCGGTAAAGTGTGAGGCGTCGTAATGCTTGAGTGAGATGGCTACTGATCCATCTTCTCGCACGAAGCAAGGGATACCGATATTGCCGCGTTCGCGTACTTTCTCGAATGCTGGGTGATGGTCGCGCAGGACGAGAAACTCCTTCAAGCTGCGGGCTTGGCGGCCTATGTCGATCAACTCATATTCAGGGTGGTTGCTATATAGCGCCTTGACTTCGGTGCAGTCAGGGCAACTATCCATTACATAAATCTTTGTCATAGTGTTGTTAAGTTTGATATTTGCAGCGAAGATACAAAAGTTTGGTAGGTGTAACAAATATTTTAGAGTTAATGACTATGTGTATGCTAAAAACAAATGTGGCGTTTGCATGTTTCAGTAAAAAGTTGTACTTTCGTGCTCCCTAAATAAAGTATATGGAACAACCCCAAGATAATAACCTCAATGCGCGTACTGATAACCAGTATGTGCGTAGCCTTACCGAGGAGAAGTACAAGTATGGCTTCACTACGGAGGTGGATACCGAGGTCATACCCGTGGGCTTGAGCGAAGAGGTGGTGCGTATCATCTCGGCTAAAAAGGGTGAGCCTGAATGGCTGCTCGATTTCCGCCTCAAGGCCTACCGTTACTGGCTTACGCTTGAAATGCCTCAATGGGCTCACTTGCGTATCCCCGAAATTGACTATCAAGCGATTTCATACTATGCTGATCCTACGAAGAAGAAGGAGGGTCCCAAGAGTCTTGACGAGATTGATCCCGAGGTGATGAAGACCTTCGACAAGTTGGGCATCCCCCTTGAGGAGCGACTTGCGTTGAGCGGTGGCATGGCAGTAGATGCGGTGATGGACTCGGTGAGTGTGAAGACCACTTTCAAGGAGACCTTGCTTGAGAAGGGTATCATCTTCTGCTCCATCAGTGAGGCGGTGCGTGAATACCCTGACCTTGTGAAACAATACCTGGGTTCAGTGGTCAACTACCGCGACAACTACTTTGCAGCACTTAACTCGGCTGTCTTCAGTGACGGCTCGTTTGTATATATTCCCAAGGGCACACGCTGTCCTATGGAACTGTCTACCTATTTCCGCATCAATGCGGCCAATACGGGACAGTTTGAGCGTACACTTATCGTAGCCGACGATGACAGCTATGTGTCGTACCTTGAAGGATGTACTGCTCCTATGCGTGACGAAAACCAACTGCATGCTGCTATCGTGGAGATTGTGGTGATGGATCGTGCTGAAGTGAAATATAGCACCGTGCAAAACTGGTATCCTGGTGATGCCGAGGGCAAAGGCGGTGTATACAATTTTGTAACCAAGCGCGGACATTGTCGTGGTGTTGATAGCAAACTGTCATGGACACAGGTGGAGACCGGCTCGGCCATCACATGGAAGTACCCTTCATGTGTGCTCTCCGGAGATAATTCACAGGGCGAGTTCTACTCTGTAGCAGTAACCAACAACTATCAGCAAGCCGATACTGGTACTAAGATGATACACCTCGGACGCAATACCAAGAGCACTATCATCAGTAAGGGTATCTCTGCCGGTAAGAGCGAGAACTCATACCGAGGACTCGTCAAAGTGGGCGAGAAGGCCGACGGCGCACGCAACTATAGCCAGTGTGACTCTCTGCTACTAGGTAGCCACTGCGGTGCACACACCTTCCCCTATATGGATATCAAGAATGAGACCGCTGTAGTGGAACACGAGGCCACTACCTCAAAGATATCTGAGGACCAACTATTCTACTGCAACCAGCGTGGTATCAAGACTGAAGACGCTATCGGTCTCATCGTTAATGGCTATGCCAAGGAGGTAATTAACAAACTGCCTATGGAGTTTGCCGTAGAGGCACAAAAACTACTCTCGGTATCGTTGGAGGGTAGCGTAGGATGAGGACAATTGAAAATTGAAAGTTGAAAATTGAGAGCACTCCGAGAACTCCGAGTCCTCTGAGAACTCCGAAAATAAGATAAGCAAAATGCTATATGTAAAGAACTTGCATGCCAGCATCAATGGCAAAGAGATATTGAAAGGTATTGACCTCGAGGTGCGTCCAGGTGAAGTACACGCAATTATGGGCCCCAATGGTTCGGGTAAGAGTACCTTGAGCAATGTGCTCGTGGGACATCCTGCCTATGAGGTAACCGAGGGTGAGGTAACATTCAACGGAAAGAATCTTCTCGAACTGGCTCCCGAAGATCGTAGTCACGAGGGTATGTTTCTTTCGTTTCAGTATCCGGTAGAGATACCTGGCGTGAGCATGGTAAACTTCATGCGTGCTGCTATCAATGAGCAGAGGAAGTATCGCAATCTTCCTCCTTTAGCTGCTAACGAGTTTCTCAAGTTGATGCGTGAGAAGCGTGCTTTTGTGGAACTTGATAGTAAACTCGCTAACCGCTCAGTGAACGAGGGATTCAGTGGTGGTGAGAAGAAACGCAACGAGATATTCCAAATGGCTATGCTCGAGCCTCGCTTAAGCATTCTTGATGAAACAGACTCAGGACTCGATATCGATGCTTTGCGCATCGTGGCCGAGGGTGTGAACAAACTGAAGACTCCCGAGACATCGACCATCGTTATTACTCACTATCAGCGCTTGCTCGACTATCTCAAGCCCGATGTAGTGCATGTGCTTTATAAGGGACGCATTGTGAAGACCGCAGGTCCCGAGCTTGCGCTTGAAATTGAGAAGCGTGGTTTCGATTGGATTAAGAAGGAGGTCGAGTAAGAAAGCCTCTCCCATCCTCCCCCAAGGGGAGGTGACTAAAGACAACATATATGAATAATATAAACAATAGTAATAACATAACTCCGCGAGGTCAGCAAGCTCCCTCCCTTCGGGGGAGGGCGGGGGGAGAGGCCCAGTATTTGTCCCTCTATCGTGAGTGTCGTGAGCTTATTGCCCGCCATAGTAGTGAGGTGATGAATGCCCTGCGCGATGAGGCCTATGGACACTTGGAACAGGCTGGATTTCCCACAAAAAGGGTTGAGGAATACAAGTATACCGATGTGGAGGCGCTCTTTGCTCCCGACTATGGAGTGAACATCAACCGTCTTGACATCCCAGTCAATCCTTACGATGCCTTTAAGTGCGATGTGCCCAATATGAGTACCTCGCTCTATTTCGTGGTGAATGACACTTTCTATAATCGTGCCCTTCCCAAGGCTACACTGCCTAAAGGCGTCATTCTTGGTAGCCTCAAGGAACTCTCTGCACAATACCCCGAACTTGTGGCTCGTCACTATGGCCAGCTTGCTCGCACTGAAGATGATGCAATCACCGCTCTCAATACCATGTTGGCACAAGACGGCTTGCTGCTCTATGTTCCCAAGGGGGTAGTGGTGGAAAAGCCTATTCAGTTGGTCAATATATTGCGTGCTGATGTTAACTTCATGGTCAACCGTCGTGTGCTTGTCATCATAGAAGACAATGCACAGGCTCGTCTCCTTGCTTGCGACCATACGACTGATGAGGTGGACTTTCTCGCCACACAGGTTATCGAAGTCTTCGTGGGTCGTGGTGCTTCGTTCGAACTTTATGAGCTCGAGGAGTCTACTCCCCGTACCACTCGTTTGAGCAACCTTTATGTGCAGCAAGAGGTTGATAGCCGTGTGCATATCAACGATATCACTCTCGTAGGAGGTGTTACGCGCAATACTACGCGCGTTGCTCTCGCTGGTCGCGGAGCACATATTGATCTTTGTGGTATGGCCATTGCTGACAAGCAGCAGCATGTAGACAATCATACTTTTATTGACCATGCCGTGAGCGACTGCACCAGCCACGAACTCTACAAGTATGTGCTCGATGATGAGGCTACTGGAGCTTTTGCCGGCAAGGTGCTCGTGCGCGAAGGTGCCCAACATACCGATTCGCAGCAGACCAACCGCAACCTCTGCCTCACACGCCAAGCTCGCATGTATACCCAGCCTCAATTAGAGATTTATGCTGACGATGTGAAGTGTAGTCATGGGGCTACCGTAGGTCAGCTCAATGAAGATGCTCTCTTCTATATGCAGCAGCGCGGTATCAGCTTCGTGGAGGCACGCCAACTCTTGATGCGTGCTTTTGTAGGTGAGGTAATAGATGGCGTAGGTCTTGAGGCTTTGCGCGATCGCCTGCACCACCTCGTAGAGAAGCGTTTCCGTGGAGAATTGGGTAAGTGCGGAGACTGCACAGTCTGTAAGTAAAAGAACTCGCTAAAATAGACAATGGTCTACCCGATAAATGAATTGGGTAGACCCTTTTTTCTGAACTTGTTTCTTTCTCGTGGGTGCTATGGTTATCTAAAAAAGTACGAGAATGTCTAAAATTGAAACTAGGGTTTGTTTTAACATTTATTGTAATTACTTTTACACTAGCAATTAAACATTATCGTAATGGCAAAAGATATTCAAGCAGACTGTGGTTATACCCTGCACCGTGTCACTCCTGATACACTGACAAGTACGGCTATGAAGGTCGGATTTCTCGGTATAGGTCTTTGCACACGAGGCACAGCGCGCATTATGGTCAATGTAGACACCTATGACATGCATGCCAACAATATTGTGGTCATCCTTCCCAATAGTTTGGTACACATTAGCGATGTGTCGCCCGATTGGGAGGCCAAGCTGATATGCGTTACTCGTATGGAATTACTTCGTGATGCTGCCGCCCAGATACTTCCTTTTGTCAAGGATGCCCGCTCGATGCAGAAGTTTCTCTTCCAAGAGCGTGAAAATATCGTATCCTCCTTCCACTCCATCTATAACTTTCTCAACATGTTGTTGCGAGATGAGTACACCGTGAGCAAGTACGAGCAAGGTGTGTGCGTGTTCCGTTGCTTGATGTTGGGCATGCGCGACAAGAGTACTCACTATCGTACCAAGGGAGATGCGAATGTGGCTAGCTCTGCTTCATTGAATGTCTTCAATCAATTCATGCTATTGGTTAATGAGCACTGCAAGTCGCTACATACGGTAGATGCCTATGCTGACCAACTTCACATCAGTCCGCAATACCTCGGCCGTATATGTCGCATGTATGATGTGCGAGGCCCTAAAGAGATTATCGATGACCTACTGATACTGCAACTCAAATCGACCATCAAGAATACAACGAAAACAATGAAGGAGATCTGCTACGAATACAATTTTTCTAATCTATCCTTCATGAGCACCTATTTTCGCCGCCATACGGGTTTCACTCCCAAGGAGTTTCGCAATAAGTACCGAGATGGTACGCTGTGATGGGTGTAACTCTATTTATTAAAAACGGGTTGCTGTTGTGTTACACAGTGTATGCCACCACCAATAACTGCAAGTATTTCGCCATTTATTGGGATAATCTCTTTGTCAGGATAGAGCTCGCCAAGAATCCTCAATGCTTCGGCATCCATCACATCTTCGTATACAGGGACTAAAACGACATCATTACCTGCGTAATAGTTGAGGTAGTTGGCGCGCCAACCAAGCCACTCGACATCTTCAGCTGTGATTGGCAGAGTGACTATCTTGTACTTCTTTCCCGCTGCATTTTTTGCATTTATGACTTTGTTATAGTCGCCTCTAGGAGTATAGTCATAAGTCTCGTGGTAATCGTCCTTAGTCATGGTGACAATGGTATTGGCATCTGCAAAACGGACAAGACCATCGATGTGCCCATCTGTGATATCTTCATTAGGGCTACCTGCTAGCCATATGACATTTGTCGCGCCTAGATATTTTTTGAAATATACTTCAGCCTCTGTGCGTGTAATGCCAGGGTTTCTGTTCTCGTTGAGAATACAACTTTCTGTAGTGATGATTGTTCCGCAACCGTCACTTTCAATGGCACCACCTTCAAGTATAAAACCGTTGAGGTTCACATTTCTGACATCCATAGCACTTGCGATGCTCTGAGCCAACACATCGTCCTTGGTATAGTTCTCCAGATACTCTTCGCGAACGAATTCTGGTAGCTCCCAACGCCAATCCTCTGGCACATCAACACCAAACTTGTCCATGCGTCCGTAGCCATTATAGCCCCAATCAAGGATGGCAGGTTTGCCCTCTGAATCTATGGCAAACATAGGGCCGCAGTCGCGTGCCCAGAATTGATCGGTCTCAGCGAGCAAGAAGGTTACCTGAGACATATCCACTTCTGCTTCCTCCAATAGGGTGGTAATATGTGTGCGCTCATCGTCGTTATAGGCAACAATATGTACTTTTTCACCAGTGTGGAGAGCCTTGGTCATGGTAACCCAAATATCGTCAATCATATCAACATATTCAGGTATTATGATGCCGTAGTCATGCGGCCAAATAAGCCAAGTGCCTTCGTGGGGCTCCCATTCGCCAGGAAATGTGTATTCTACAGTAGTGTTTTCCACAATCTTGTCGTCGTCCGGTGACGAACATGCAGTCATAAATAGCGTTGAGGCTGCTATGAGGATAGTACTGAAACTCTTTCTCATCTTAGTGTTGTCTATTCTTTTCATGCTGTATTAAATTAGTCATTGCTATATTAAGTGATTTTTACATCACTCAATGGCAAAAGTACAAATAAATTTGTAAAAAATCATTCATGAGATACTTTTTTATAATATAAGCATTTTGTGTATGACTTAGTATTGATTTCCTGTAGTTTTTTTCTATCTCCTAATAGTCTGAACAGCATTTCTTATTGCTTGTTTTTATTGTAGAGATATTTTGAGTGTTCGGATTTCCTGTACCGATTACCATTTGGTAAGCATACGCTGGCGATTCTCGATACTTGAGCGGGAAGCTCATCATATGGTTGCTAAACTTGTCGTGCGAATGGATTTGTTTATGCCTGAGGGAGGTTATGTTCATGTTTCCTTGACGACCTAGCACCATGTATGGGGTGTACTTATGCGTTTGAGGATATCGCTCGTGCAGAGGAAGCTATATGCAAATATTTTTATACGATTCATAAAGAATCTTAACGAGGAAAAAATGAACATTTTCGTGCTGAAAATCATAACTACCCATTAGGGGCAATGCGCTACTTTTGCGTCGTAAAACTCTTTTCTACTGATAGCTGATGTAGTTCAATATAGAACATTCACTTCCGAAAACGCGTTAAATGGAGTGAAAGATGCAGGTGTGAGTCCTGTCATCGGCACTATTGCAAAGAAGATAGTAGATATAAATTAAACACTTATGAAACAGGAACAATCAAAACGCATCCAGACATCGGTGCTGGGTGCCGCAGAGAAGAGGGTACTCGTGTGGCTGGCCCAGCGGCAGCCGCGCTGGGTGACATCAGACATGCTCACCGCCATCGGCGTGGTGGGTGCCATCGTGGTGGCGGTAGGTTACATCCTTTCGAACTATCACATCGGGTGGTTGTGGCTGGCATCGCTAGGCTTTGTCATCAATTGGTATGGCGATTCGCTCGATGGCACGCTAGCACGCGTGAGAGGTACGCAGCGACCTATTTATGGGTTCTTTCTCGATCATAACATCGACGGCATTACCATTGCTGTCATGTGTATCGGAGCGGGACTAAGCAGTATGCTCAACCTCTATATCGCCATGGTGGTGCTGGCTCTATATTTAATGCTCTCCATATCAGTATATATCAATGCTCACCTCAAAGGAGAATTTAAGCTGACCTATGCTGGTATGGGACCTACGGAGTTCCGACTGATTATGGTGATCGTGAACACACTGTTTGCTACCATAGCACCGCTGCGTAACTGGGTTGTATGTTTCGATGTGTTTGGTACACCCATTGCGCTTGGTGCTTTTGACTTCGCAGGACTCATCATTGCAGTGGTGCTCGCGGTCATCTATCTGAACAATTTCTATACCGATGCCAAAGGGTATGCCGAGGTAGATCCAGTGAAGCCGTATGTATAGCTATATTGACTACTAACAAAAAATATCTCTATGCCACTCATAACTCTACAGGAACTGGAACAGATGACGCCACTCTTTCGCGGCAGTGTGGGTGGTGCGCTTGCGCGGAGCGCGATGCACCTATTGTCGGTGGACAAGGTAAATGAGCTATATGACCGCCATGCACACCTTAGTGGGGCGGATTTTGCGCAGAGTGTACTCGAAGAATTGGAGGTGGAGTATGAATTGTTTGTCGATACGCACGAGGTGTTAGCTCAATTGGATGAACTGGGGCAGGAGATGCCCTTCATCACCATCAGTAATCACCCCTATGGGCATATTGACGGACTGATACTTGCCGATTACTTCGGGCATCGTCGTGCAGACTACAAACTGATGGTAAATCAGTTCTTGAGTAGGGTAGAAGCGCTGTCTTCCTCGCTTATTCCTGTCACACCTACTGGTGTGGAACGCACGGTAGCAACCAGAGAAAGTGTTATGGGGGTTCGCCGTGCGCTCACACATCTGCGCTCAGGCGGAGCACTGGGATTGCTTCCCGCAGGGGCTATCAGTGATTTCAGCTTGCGCGATGGTTGTGTGCGTGATCGTGAATGGCAACCTGCGATTATCGCCTTTATGGCTAAAGCAAAGGTACCCATATTGCCAGTACACTTCATTGATAGGAAC
>JAFYMV010000198.1 GCA_017548225.1 Bacteroidaceae bacterium
ACATCGAGGCCCGATACCCGATGGAATGGTACAAAAGTTGGGACGCCGCATCTATGGTTGTGATACTTGTCAGCAGGTATGTCCATACAATAAAAATGCCCAATCCACCGAAGAAATCGCCTTCGATATGCCGTCAGAAGTGGCAGATCTTACAGCTCAAGATTGGCACGAACTTACTCCCGAGCGCTACAAAGCCTTATTTAAGCACAGCGCCATAGAGCGCGCCGGATACGAAGGCCTGATGCGCAATATCACTTCGCGCAATTAGTTTAAACGGGCTCGAAACTTTAGCCTCATTTGTCGTCATTGTAACTGCAGTGTTCTATGTCCCCCTTTGGGGCTAATCTATTTTTATCGTTAAAAATAACGAAAAAACGATAGATAGAGTGAAATAAACTGTATCTTTGTGGGGAAATAAAAAACTGACTATGCTAAAAGTAGAGATTATAAACCGTTCGCATCACGCATTGCCTACCTATGCTACTCCTTTGTCGGCTGGTATGGACTTGCGTGCTAACCTTACAGAACCTATCGTATTGAAACCCCTTGCACGATGCATCGTACCTACTGGACTTTTTATCGCTCTGCCCGAGGAATATGAGGCGCAGGTGCGTCCCCGTAGTGGATTGGCTATCAAGAAGGGTATTACTGTGCTCAACTCGCCTGGTACTGTGGATGCAGATTATCGCGGTGAGGTGGGGGTTATCTTGGTGAACTTATCGAGCGAGGACTTTGTCATCGAGGATGGAGAGCGTATAGCACAAATGGTCATCGCACGCCACGAACAGGTGGAGTGGGAAGCGGTAGAGGTGCTCGGTGAGACGGAACGCGGTGCTGGTGGATTTGGACACACGGGAGTGTGATCGAATAATTGGAGAGTTCTATCCCTTTCTAATCTCTAAAATCCAATATCCGATGCTTCGCCTCCAACAATTGTTACTGGTGCTTGCCGTACTACTCACTTCGTGTGGAACGGTGAGCAGAAGTGTTGTGTCTAATGAGGAGGTGGCATTGCCTATGCCCGAGCAGCGGAAGTATGAGTATTATTTTCTTGAAACTTTGCGCTTGGAACAGTTGGAGCGCTACGATGAAGCATTCGAGATGTTGCAGCACTGCTTGGCGATATGTCCTTCTGCTCCATCGGCACAATATAAAATGGCCAACTATCATTTTGCCTTTAACGAAAAGAATAAGGCGGCGGAGGCATTGTTCTGTGCAGTAGAAGGTGCTCCCGACAACTATTGGTACCGGCAGCGATTGGCTTCGTACTACCAAAGTAATCGCGAGTATGATAAGGCAATAGATGTCATCGAGGATATGCAGAAGCGTTTTCCAAAGCGTAATGGTGAACTGTTGCCGGCTTTGGTGGGACTGTATGGCCATACGAAACAGTATGACAAGGTTATCGATGCACTCACCCGACTTGAAGTAATCATTGGCAAGTCTGAAGCCATCAGCATGGAGAAGGTGCGCAATTTCTTATTGATGGGCAATACGGAGGGGGCTTTTGGTGAAGTGGAGGCTTTGGCGGCCGAGTATCCTGATAATAGTTACTACCGCGTAGTGCTCGCTGAAGTGTATATGGATTATGGGCGGGCTGATAAGGTTGAGCCGATATTGTTGGGTGTGCTTGCCAAAGATCCTGATAATGGTCCTGCAAAGATTACTCTTGCCGAATATTACAAACAACAGGCTGATACCGTGAAGTATCTTGCTATGGTTGACTCGGTGATGATGTGTGCAGAGGTGAATGATGAGGTTAAGGTGAGGATGATGGCGCAGTTGATAGCTGAAGATACGGATAGTACATGGGTGATGGGACTCTTTGAACGCGCTATGACTTGCCCGATGCAGTCGGCTCGTCTCGGACATCTGTGTGCGCAGTATATGATATATTTGCAGCAACCTGAAGAGCGTGTGCGTCCTATACTACTGCGTATGCTTGAGGTGGAGCCCGACCATGTGCCTGCACGCAGTCAACTGCTTTCCTATGCCGCTATGCGCGGTGATATGGAGGAGGTGGTAAGCATCTGCTCTGAAGGTATAGATTATAGTCCCGAAGTACTCGAGTTTTATTACTATAAGGGCGTTGGTTTGTGCTATTTTATGGATCGCCCGGAAGAAGCTTTGGAAACTTATCGCCAAGCTATCAGGCAGATAGGCGAGGGGAGCGATGCTCAAATGGTGACAGATATCTATGCCGAGATGGGTAATCTATTGCAAGAGCTGGGGCAGATTGAAGAGTCTTATGCTTGCTATGAGTCGGCATTGGGATACAATCCTAACAACTTCTTGGTGCTCAACAACTATGCCTACCTACTTGCAGAAAAAGAGCGCGACCTTGAGAAAGCAGAACAGATGAGTCGGCTCGCTATCGAAGCCGAGCCAGATAATGCTACTTACCTTGATACTTATGCTTGGGTGTTGTATAAGTTGCATCGCTACGAGGAGGCACTTGCTTATGCCGAACGGGCTGTTGCTGCAGACGAACAACTCGGTGATGTGCTCTATGAACATGTGGGGGATATCTATCACGGTTTGGGTAATACAGCACAGGCGCTCTATTATTGGCGCAAGGCAATCAATATACAACGCGAAGAAGGAGTGGTAGATAAGAATCTCGAAAAGAAAATTAAAAGAATAAAATGATAAAGATGAAAACGAAATTAACTCATAGTTTCGCGGTCATACTGCTGCTGACTCTTGCTCTAACGGGATGTCGCACGACACGCAGTACAGAGGATGCTGCCAAATATTCACGAAAACAACGAAATGAGTTGCTCATTCCCTTGACGAAATATCCAGCTGATGTACAGGTGGTGTCGGCCAAGACCTCTATTATACTTGACTACAATGGGATATCTGCAACGCTCAAGGGACGCTTGCGTATGCGTCGTGATGAGGTGGTGCAAATAACTATCACAGCTCTCGGACTGATGGAGATTGCCAGTGTTGAGTTTACCCCCAAGGGTGCTTGTCTTATTGATCGGGTAAACAAGCGTTATGCGGTAATAGATTTTTCGACCATGCGTATGAATTATGCAGGTATTAATTTTAGTGCAGTGCAGGCATTGTTCTGGAATCGTCTCTTCCTTCCTAGTGTGGATGAGGCTTGGCGTGCGGTTGAAGATTTTACTCTCTCTAATACTGGCTCTCAATATGTAATTGAGCCCGAGCGTCAGCGCGTGCTGAAGTGTAAGTTTTATGCCGATGCTGACTGCAAGCAGTTGCAGCAGACAGATCTCGCTTTGCAACAGTATACCGCTACATGGCGATATGGACAATTCGAGGCTATAGGATCTTATTGTTGTCCTACTATGTACGATGTGTCAGTAAGTGGCTCATCTCGTGCTATTGGGGCTCGCATTGAGCTTACAAATGTGTCAACCCTTGATACTGGTTGGAATGGTACTACTGACCTTTCTCGTTACAAGGAGGTGGATCTCGAACAGTTGCTGTCAATTATTGATATGCTTAAATAATAGCGGAATTGCATGAAACATATTTTTTGCCTCATTCTTGCTTCGTTTTTTATCACCTTTGCCTATGGACAAACTAATCCGAAGGTAAAGGAGATGGAGAGTGAGCGGAGTAAGTTGGAACAAGAAATCAATGAGTCGCAGCAGTTACTTTCGACAACTCAAAAGGATGTTGACGGACAGTTGCAGGCTTTGTCAGCTCTGACTGCACAGATAAAGAAGCAACAGCAGTTGGTGAATCGTCTGGATGCTGATATACGCGCTACTGATCGTGAGATAAAGAGCATTGAACAACAGCTTGTAACTTTACAAACAGAGTTGGACCGTCGCCGCGAGCATTATGCTCATGCTCTACGCTTGATGACAACGAAGAATACTTTTGAAAACCGCTTGATGTTTCTTCTCTCGGCTGAGTCATTCAACCAAATGGTGCGCCGTATGCGTTACTTGCGTGAGTATTCTGCCTTTCAACAAAAACAAGGTGAGGAACTAATGGCGAAGCAAGAGGAACTGAACAATAAGCGTGCCGAATTGGAAGATACGCGTAAGGCAAAGCAAAAACTTTTGGCCAAGCGGGTGGAAGAAAAGAAGGAACTGGATTTTCGTAAAGCTGAACAGCAGAAACTTGTGGGCTCGCTTAAGAAGAGACAAAAAGAGATACGCGATCGTATTGCTCGTCAGCAGAAAGAGCGTAATCGTCTTAATGAGGAGATAAATCGTATAATCGAGGCTGAAATCGCTGCCCGCAATGCAGAACAACAAAAGAGTGACGCCAAGACTGCTGATGATAAGCAAGATGGAAAGACTGTTCCTGCCTATCGCCAGAATGCAGCAGA
>JAFYMV010000199.1 GCA_017548225.1 Bacteroidaceae bacterium
GGTCAGACCAACGGTAGTTATTACCAGTCATACAACCTCTCGTTCCTTGACCCTTGGTTTGGTGGCAAGCGCCCCAACTCGCTCTCTGTGAACGCCTACTATGCTTTGCAGACAGGCTTGAACAATAACTTTTACAACGATGCCTACTACAATAACTACTACAACAATTTGTATGGTTATGGCTATGGCAATTACGACAACTACTACAACAATTACGAGTCATACTACGACCCTGATAAGTACTTGCGCATGTATGGTTTGTCAGTAGGTTGGGGTAAGCGTTTGCATTGGCCTGATGACTATTTCACTCTCTATGGTCAGCTTGCCTACACCCGCTACGACCTCAACAACTGGGAGTACTTCCTCATCTCCAATGGTAGTAGTAACAATATCAACCTCTCGCTTAACCTTGGCAGAAGTTCGATAGACAACCCTATCTTCCCCCGTCAGGGCTCGGAGATCAGCTTCAATGTTTCTATCACTCCGCCCTATTCGCTCTTTGATGGTAAGGACTATAAGGCTTTGAGCGAGGTGCCAACGACCGATGCTGGCTACAATGAGAGTTTGCGCGAACGCTACAAGTGGATTGAGTATCACAAGTGGAAATTCAACAGTAAATTCTACACCGCCCTTACTGGCGGCAAGAAGTGCCTTGTCTTGATGGCCCGTGCTGACTTCGGTATCTTGGGACATTTCAATAAGTATAAGAAGTCGCCCTTTGAGACCTTCTATGTCGGTGGTGATGGTATGAGCGGCTACTCGTACAACTATTATACCGACATGATTGCCCTGCGCGGATATGACAATGGTGCGCTTACCCCTCCCGGTGTAGCTAATAGCGAGGGTTATGCCTACTCGCGCTTTGCCATGGAGCTTCGTTACCCGCTTATGCTCGAAGCCTCTACACAGATCTATGCCCTTGCCTTCCTTGAAGGCGGTAATGCGTGGAACGATGTGCGCAAGTTCAACCCCTTTGACATGAAGCGTTCAGCCGGTGTCGGTGTGCGTATCTTCCTCCCCATGATTGGTCTTATGGGTATTGACTGGGCCTACGGTTTCGACAAGATTAACGGCTCGAACGCCTCGGGTGGTAGCCAGTTCCACTTTATTCTCGGACAAGAATTTTAAACATTTTGCTCATTTGTGAGTCTATATGGTGTAACACATATAAACAAATGCTATAGATTATGAAAAAGAATCTTTTGATGACCGTACTGTTCTGCTTGGTGGCCCTTGCCGCCAATGCGCAGAAATTTGCTCTCATAGACATGGAGTATATCTTGAAGAATATCCCCGCCTACGAGCGTGCCAACGAGCAGCTCAACCAGATATCCAAGAAGTGGCAGAGCGAGGTTGAGGCTGTAGCCCTTGAGGCGCAGACCCTCTACAAGAACTACCAGAGCGAAGCCGTATTCCTTTCTGAAGAGCAGAAGACCAAGAAGGAAGAGGAGATTGTGAGTAAGGAGAAAGAGGCGCAGGAACTCAAGCGCAAATATTTCGGTCCCGAAGGCGAGCTCTACAAGAAACGCGAGAGCCTCATGGCCCCCATTCAAGATGAGATATATACCGCAGTGAAGGAGATTTCCGACACTAAAGGCTACTCCGTAGTGGTAGATCGTGCTTCAGCCACCAGCATCATCTATGCTTCGCCCAAGATTGATATCAGCAACGAGGTATTGGTAAAGTTAGGATATGCCAACTAAAAGCATTACTTTTGCACCCGAAAAGATTGGAAACATTAATTAAATAAAACAAATAACACTATGAACAAGAAACTTATCGCCATGCTTTTCCTCATGGCACCCCTTGCACTTTTTGCACAGAAGTTCGGCCATCTTAACTCTGCCGACATCATCCAGGCTATGCCCGAGTATGCTACAGCGCAGACCGAGCTTCAGAATCTCGAGAAACAGTACACCAACGAGCTTCAGATGATGGAGTCAGAGCTCGCCAAGAAGAGCGAGGCTTATGAGAAGGAGCGTGCTACCCTTCCTGCTAACATTGCCCAGCGTCGCGAGTCAGAGTTGCAAGAGCTCTATAATCGTATGCAGCAGTACTACCAGCAGTCACAGTTGGAGCTTCAGCAGGCATCACAAGAGAAGATGGCTATGCTCACCGACAAGATCTCTAAAGCCATCAAGGAGGTAGGTGCAGCAGGTGGTTACCTTTATATCTTTGATATTGCTAGCGGTATCCCCTACATCAGTGAGACATTGAGCACCGATGTTACCACAGCTGTAAAGGCAAAATTGGGTATTAAGTAATGATGAAGCGTAATTTACTTATCCTCTTGGCATTCGTGGCAACGAGTGTCATGGCGCAGTCAAAGTTTGGCTACTGCAGCTATAAGGAGTTGCTCAAGGCGCTGCCCGAGTATACCCTTGTAGAGTCTCATCTCGACGAACTTCAGGAGAAATATGAAGCTGAAGTGGAGCGTTCAGAGCGTGAGTTCAATCAAAAATATGCCGATTTCATCGAGTCGCAGAGCCAGCTTCCTGACAATATTCGCAACAAGCGCCACAAGGAGCTGCAAGAGTTGATGGAGAAGTCTATCGCCTTCAAGGATGAGGTACACCGCGCCATGCGCGAGGCTCGTCGCGAGATGATGCAGCCCCTTTATGAGAAGGTCGATGAGGCTGTGATGAAGGTATGTGTAGACGGTTACTACGACTACATCCTCAATACCGATGACCGCACCTATATCGCTATCAACCCCATCAGCGGTGAGGACATCACAGATAAGGTGAAGAAAGAGTTGAACATCGAACTGGAGTCAGAGCAGTAAATTCTCCTCGTATCGTTCGCACTCAAGCATACAATAGAAGCGCAAGCCGACAGCTTGCGCTTTTTGTTTATGGCAGTGTCACTTTGTGGAGTTCGTTAGCATTATTCCTCCCTATAGGGAGTAAAATAAAAATAAATTATTACCTTTGCAGTTGCAGAATTGTGCCTTTGCTTGTCATGGGCAGTTGCTATATATATCCACTCAAAAAGAAACGAATAGCCATGAAACCAGGCCCGATAGGAATCTTTGACTCCGGTTACGGAGGTCTCACCATCTTGTCGCAGATACGCGAGCAGATGCCCGAGTACGATTTCTTATACCTCGGCGACAATGCCCGTACCCCTTATGGTACGCGCTCGTTTGAGGTAGTGTACGAGTTCACCTCCCAGGCGGTGAAGACCCTTTTCGATATGGGTTGCCCTATGGTGATACTGGCTTGTAATACTGCATCGGCCAAAGCTCTGCGTACGATACAGCAGGTAGACCTTCCCAAGATAGACCCTTGTAAGCGTGTGTTGGGCATCATTCGCCCTACGGTAGAGTATCTGGGCGATATCACCACCTCGCGCCATGTAGGCATCCTTGCCACCTCGGGTACCATCAAGTCACAGTCCTACCCGTTAGAGATACGCAAGCTGTTTCCTGATATCACCGTCAGCGGTGAAGCCTGCCCCATGTGGGTGCCGTTGGTAGAGAATGGCGAGGCTAATGGTGAGGGTGCCGACTACTTCGTACGCCGCCATATCGACAACCTGTTGGCCAAAGATGACAAGATAGACACCATCATCCTCGGGTGTACCCACTATCCCATCCTCTACGACAAGATACGCCGCTATACTCCCGAGCATATCAAGGTCGTCATGCAGGGCGAGTATGTAGGGCGCAGCCTCACTGACTATATGCGTCGCCATCCCGAGATGGACACGCTCTGCACAAAGGGAGGCACTTGCAGCCTGCTTACCACCGAGTCGGTAGATATTTTCAAGCAGCATGCCTCTATATTTTTTGACGAAGATATCCAGGTGCATAGCATTGCCCTCAAGTAAAGAAAGACATCCCATAATAAACCATAATGCAAGAGCATACATCCATACAATTGTTTAAGTTCGAGGTTGCCGGAGGCGTATCAGAATACCACGCCATGCTCCGCATCACCAATCCGCGTCTCACCTTTGCCGAGCAGGTAGAGAGTCTCCATGCTGCTTATGACCACCTCGTAGGGGAGCAGTTGCCTGGCGCCGTAACGGTCTTCAAGCGTTATTTCTTGAGTGATGCTGCCAACCAGACCGATGCGCTCATGGCCACGCAGGTAGAGCATACCGGTTGCGCCCTTTCTATCGTAGAGCAGCCCCCCTTGGACGGCACCAAGATAGCCCTTTGGGTGTATTTGCAGACAGGGGTAGTAACCCGTACCCTTCCACATGGTGACTACGAGGTCAGCCATAATGGCTACCGCCATATATGGAGTGCAGGTAACTTTAACAAAGCCTCCAAGTCGGAGTATCAGACCCGCCTTCTGCTCAATGACTATGTCATGCGCCTTGCCGAGCAAGAGTGCTCGCTGGCCGACCACTGCATTCGCACCTGGTTTTTCGTGCAGAATGTCGATGTCAACTATGCCGGTGTCGTGAAGGCCCGCAACGAGGTGTTCCTCACCCAAAATCTCACCGAAAAGACCCATTTCATCGCCAGTACAGGTATTGCAGGGCGCCATGCTCACCCCGATGTATTGGTGCAGATGGATGCCTATGCCGTAGGCGGACTGCAGCAAGAGCAGATACACTACCTCTATGCCCCCACACACCTGAATCCTACCTATGAGTATGGTGTGAGCTTCGAACGCGGCACCTATGTCGACTATGGCGACCGTCGCCAAGTGTTCATATCGGGCACAGCCAGCATCAACAACCGCGGCGAGATCATGTACCCCGGCGACATACGCCAGCAGACCCTGCGCATGTGGGAGAATGTAGAGACCCTGCTCGCCGAGGCCGAGTGCACCTACGAGCATGTGGGTCACCTGCTCATATACTTGCGCGATATAGCCGACTATGCCGTCGTGTGTGACATGTTTGAGGAGCGCTTCCCTCACATTCCCAAGGTATATCTGCAAGCCCCCGTCTGCCGTCCCGGTTGGCTCATCGAGATGGAGTGCATGGCTGTAAAGGCAATACATAACGAATTCTACAAGCCCTACTAACCAGCTCTAAATTCACTTCGATGACATTATGGTGGAGCGGTAGATAGAATTGGTGGGTAAAACGCAATTATAATGCAAGTAAAAATCTATAAGGCCAGCAAAGTACGCTTTTGCCTATTCTTTGCTGACCTTATAGACTTTTTAATATAAAGAAACGGCAGGTCGGTGGCCTGCCGTTAACTGATTATATAACTTTTACTTTTAAGCTTCGATGCGGCGCTCGTAATCCTCCTTTACATATTCGTAGAAGTGCGCTGACGCAGTAGCCATATAGGGGATTTGTATATAACACCAAATACAAAAACTGATTAATCACCTAACAGCATAGGCATATATATCGTTTGCCAAAGGAGATTGAAGTCGTCATCATCATCTTTATGTGAGTATGTGACACGGTATTTCATCTCTCCATTTTTGTCCAATTGCTGTTCTACTTTGTCAATGACAATTTCTTTAGCATTGACTTTTGAATATAGTTTCGGGAATTTCTCCCGCAGCAATTGTTCGGTGTCAACGCTTGCATCTACCGCCAACCACTTTTGCGACGAGCAAGCAGGCAGGCTTATGACAAACGCGAACAATGCGATAAGGAAAGTGTGTTTTTTCATAGTTTTTTAGTTACTGACTTCTTTAGCTTATTTCAAGATATGTATTGCTAACATTCTTTGCAATGATTTGACATCTACATTGCGCTTAAATTCTTTTTTTAAGGGCTCATGCATTCCCTTAATCCATAACTTCATTTCGCAATCATCATCAAAAGTCCCTCCGGTTTCTACACTAAATTGGTCGATTGAATGATAAGGAATAGAACGATATTCTCTTTTACTGCCTGTCACTCCTTGAACATCCAACATTATTAGGCGCTTATTTGTGAAAACCCACTTATCGCGAAATATGCGGAATGCCGTTTCTATTTCTTCACCGTTAATGAGAATCTCTCCAAATTCTTTTCTTAATTCCTCAATGTCTACTTCTGTAGCATTGCCAAATAAATTGTTAAGTA